>JAGCPM010000101.1 GCA_017965685.1 Kiritimatiellia bacterium
GCGGATAGTGGTTGTTTCGGCCCCCGGCAAGAGACACTCCTCCGACACCAAGGTGACGGACCTCCTCATCGCGCTCGCCCAGACGGCGCTCAAAGGCGAGAACACCGACCGCCAGTTCGGCGCGGTTGTCGAACGCTTCGCCTCGATAGCGGACGAGCTCAAGCTCGGCGACGGGATTGTGCGCGACATCGAGATGGACCTCATGGACCGCATCGCGCAAGTCTCGAAGCTTGCTCCGGCGGAGTTCATGGATCTTATGAAAGCGGCGGGCGAGGACAACAACGCCAAGCTCGTGGCCGCGGCGTTCGCGGCGCGCGGAAGGAAGGTCCGCTACGCGAGCCCGAAGGATACCGGTATGGTCCTCACGGGCGAATTCGGCGACGCCACGCTGGACCCCGCGAGCTACGCGACCCTTGCGAGGGCGTTTTCGAACTTCGAGGGAATAGTCATCTATCCCGGCTTCTTCGGCTACACCAGAGACGGGAAGGTGGCCACATTCCCGCGCGGCGGCAGCGACATAACCGGCTCAATCCTCGCGGCGGCGGTATGCGCAGACGTCTACGAGAACTTCACCGACGTCGATTCCGTCTATCCGGTCGATCCCAGAATCGTCCCCGAGGTAAAGGACGGCATTCCCACCATGACCTACCGCGAGATGCGCGAGCTTTCCTATGCCGGATTCGGGGTGTTCAACGACGATGCGGTGATTCCGGCCGTCAGGGCCAGGATACCGATAAACATCAGAAACACGAACCATCCCGGCGAGCCCGGAACGATGATCGTGCAGTCGAGGCGCGTCGTCCCCGGCACGGTGGTCGGAATCGCTACGGCGGACCACTTCTGCAACATAGTGGTGGACAAGTACCTAATGAACCGCCAAGTCGGCTTCGGCAGGCGGCTCCTGCAGATTCTCGAGAACGAGAGCATCGGCTACGAGCACATGCCGTCGGGCGTCGATTCGCAGTGCATCGTGCTCAAGGAGCAGTATCTCACGAAGGAGAAGGAGCACCGCATCCTTCAGGCGATAAGGCGCGAGCTCGCCCCCGACAACATAACGGTGGAGCACAACATCACGATTGTCATGGTGGTCGGGGAAGGCATGTGCTTCACGGCCGGCATGTTCGCCAAGGCCTGCCTTGCGCTCGCCTCGGCCGGAGTGAACATATCGATGGTGAACCAGGGCTCGAGCGAAGTCAGCTTCATGATAGCCATCCGTGCGCAGGATCGCGACATCGCGGTCAGGGCGCTCTACAAGGCATTCTTCGGCTAAGGAGGGGACAATGCTGCTCAAGGTCGTCCTCACTCTCGCGTTCCTCGCGCTGATGGTAGGCGTGGGCGTGTACTCGCGGCGCCATTCGGGGTCGGTGGACGGCTTCGTGCTCGGCGGCAGGAACGTAGGGGCGTGGCTCACGGCGTTCGCGTACGGCACCAGCTACTTTTCCGCCGTCGTGTTCGTGGGCTATGCGGGGCAGTTCGGCTGGAAGTACGGCCTTTCCTCGACGTGGATCGGAATCGGCAACGCGGTTGTCGGGACGGCCCTGGCCTGGAAGGTCCTTGCGCGCCGCACGCGCCTGATGACGCGGCACATCGAGAGCCGCACGATGCCGGACTTCTTCGGCACGCGCTTCGACAGCGACAACCTTCGCATAGCCGCTTCGATAATCGCCTTCGTGTTCCTGATTCCATACACTGCGGGAGTATACATGGGAATATCGAAGCTCTTCGAGACGGGCTTCGGAGTGCCGTACATCTGGTGCGCGTGGACGATGGCGATACTCACCGCCATATATGTGATACTCGGCGGCTACAAGGCCACCGCGATAAACGACTTCATACAGGGCATAGTGATGCTCTTCGGGATTTCGGCCGTGATAGCGGTAGTGCTGCATTCGCAGGGCGGGCTTTCCGCAGCCGTCGCGAAGATGGCCGCCGTATCGCCCAATGCGGACGACCTTGCGCACGCCGGAAGCTCCACCTACGCCGCATTCAGGGACGGCGATTTCGCGAGCCTCTTCGGTCCCGCGCCGGCGAGCCTCCTGGGAGTTGTGATACTCACCTCGCTGGGGACGTGGGGCCTTCCGCAGATGGTCGGCAAGTTCTATTCGATCACGGACGAGGCGGCGGTCAGGCGCGGCATGGTGATATCGACGGTCTTCGCCGTAGCGGTCGCCGGCGGATGCTACTTTCTCGGCGGATTCGGAAGGCTCTTCCTCGATACGGCGTTCGATCCAGCGAAGGGACGCTTCGCGTTCGACTCGATAATTCCGGCGATGCTGGGGGCCAATCTGCCCGACGCGCTGATGGCGCTCGTGCTGCTTCTCGTGCTCTCCGCCTCGATGTCCACCCTCGCTTCGCTCGTCCTCACTTCCAGCTCGACGATGACACTCGATCTCATCTACCGCGACAAGAAGAGCACGAAGGACGAGGTTCTCGAAGGCAAGATAGACGACACGGTTGCGGAGAAGGTCGAGCGCCGCAAGGTGGTTGTCATGCGAGTGCTGATAGTGTTCTTCATCGTGCTGTCCCTGATGATTGCGCTCCATCCGCCGCACTTCATAGCGCAGCTCATGGGCATATCGTGGGGGGCCTTGGCGGGGGCGTTCCTCGCGCCGTTCGTGCTTTCGCTCTATTCCAGGCGGGTGACGAAGGCGGCGGTCTGGGCGTCGTTCGCGTGGGGAGTGGGCATCACGGTCGTGAATATGGTACTCGGCAATCCGGTCAATCCGATCAACTGCGGCGCAGTGGCCATGCTTGGCGGGTTTGTGGTCGTGCCGGCCGTTTCGCTCGTCTCGAAGAAGCCGGCGAAGGAACATCTCGACTCGATATTCGCCTGCTACGCGGAAAAGCTCTGACGGACCGAGAGACGATGGCGAGCCGCGGCAAAGCACTTCTCGACCCGAAGAAGAAGCCTGTAGGCGAAATCGCCGCATATCTCGCCAGAAAAGTCCGTACGACCCTCGCAGGAGCAAAGTCCCTCGCACACATCCTTGCAATCGTCCCGACCGCCGAATCCTCGCGTCGCCTTCGCGAGGAGCTGGCGAAGCGTTTCGGCGCGATCGCGCCGCCGGACATAAGGCCGACTTCGCGTCTCGTGGAGCTTGACGAAGATTCGGTAGCCACTCCGACCGAGGAACTCGTTGCGATGCGCGAAGCACTGGGCGCGAATGCAACCTTCGACACCGCCGCCGGATATGTCGAGATCCGCCGCATCATAGGCGCGAACGCGTACGAAATGGCCGATGTCCACGCGAAGGCCGCGAAGGGGGAGCTTTTCAAGGGCGATCTGGCGGACGTGGAATGCGAAAGGTGGGCCAATCTCGCGGAACTCGAAAAGCGGTACCATCTGGCCTTGGCGAAGCGCGGCAAGACGGATCGCACCCGAGCCGTGAAGGCGGCACTGGCCAACGGCGTCCGGTTCGAAGGAATCGAGGAGGTTGTCGTCGCGATGGTGCTGGAGCCGCTGCCCCTCGTCGAGCGCGTGATATCGCAGCTTGACATTCCCGTCACGGAGCTCCTGCCGGATATGCCGGAAGACGGTTTTGCTTCCATCGCGACGGACGACATAATCCAAACGCGGACACCCGGCGAGGAGGGCAGGCGCATAGCCGGGATATTCGCGGAAGTGAAGGAAACGGAAGCCCTGCCTGCGCTGTGCGTCGCGGACGCCGGGATGTTCACCGAGGTCCAAAGCGCGCTCGGGGCGAAAGGGTGCACGGTGGTCAACCCTGCGGAAACTCCGCTCAGCGCCTCTCCTCTCGCGCAGAGCGTGCTGCAAATGGCGCTTTTGGAGCGGACCAGGGCGTACGACGTGTTTTCCGCCTTCATAAGGGGTGGCGATGCGCGCAGATGGATAAAGGCGGAACTTGGTTTCGACGACGCGAAATACACCGCCGCGCTGGTCGATCTCGACAACCGCCAGCGCCAGCTCCTGCCCGCGACAATCGACGACATTACGACAAAGACCACCGGTCCGCTGCGCGCGATTTTCGAGTTCGTGGCGACCGCCTTGAGGAAGCGCGATCTCCGCTCCCGGCTGAGATACATGTTCGCGGGCTATATGCTCGACGAGGCCGACCCGAAAGCGCGCGAATTCGCCGCCGCCGCGACCGCCATCGCAGAGCTCCTCGACGAATGCTTTTCCGCAGGGCTCGATTCCTCGCTTGCGCTCGACCTGTTCGTCCGGCGCCTCAAGGATTCGACGTATTGCCTGGAGCCGGACGAAGGGGACGCGGTTTCGGCCGAAGGCTGGCTCGAGATTCCGTATCTCGACGCGGACGAACTCTACGTGTGCGGCTTCCAGGAGGGCGTCGTTCCGCAAAGCGTAGTGGGCCATCCGTTCGTGCCCGATTCGCTGAGGAAGTCACTTGGACTGCCAGACAACGCCTCGCGCGCCGCGAGGGATCTGAAGATTCTCGAGCTCGCCGTTTCTTGCCGTCCCAAGGGCGCGGTGAAGGTGTTCTTCCATTCCGTCGATACGGAAGGCGACGTGGCGAAGCCTTCGCGGCTGCTCTTCGCCTGCCGCGACGACGGGGAGTTCGTCCGCCGCGCCAGGGAATTCTACTCATGCGAGACCGGCACGAAGGAAATTCCGCTGGCGACGGTGCCGGAGAAATGGAAGCTCGACCTGCCGATTCCGCCGGATTTCCGCTTCACCGGAAAAACGTCGCCATCCTCGCTCGACACC
>JAGCPM010000102.1 GCA_017965685.1 Kiritimatiellia bacterium
ACACTCTTTTCGCGACGAGCCTGCGGAACGACGCGCCGAAGACGACCCCAAGGCCGTACGACGTTGCGCGAGACGGGCTCGTCATCGGCGAGGGCGCCGGAACGCTGATTCTCGAAGAGTACGAAAGGGCGAAAGCGAGGGGCGCGAAAATCTACGGCGAGGTTGTGGGATTCTGCGAGAACACGGATGGAACACACGTGACCAATCCCAACGCCGAGACGATGTGCGCCTGCATAGCCAAGGCTGTTTCCGAATCGGGGGTCGCTCCGGAGGAAATCGGCTTCGTGAGCGGGCACGGTACGGCGACCAAGGCCGGCGACATTGCCGAGACGACGGCTACCTTCAAAGCTTTCGGCGGCAGGGCGGTGCCGATAGCCTCCCTCAAGTCCTACACCGGCCACACGCTGGGGGCGTGCGGTGCGATAGAGGCCATCATGACGCTGAAGTGCATGGAGGCCGGCTGGGCGCACCCGACAATCAATTTGAAAGAGGTGGACAAAGATTGCGCGCCGCTCGACTACATAACGGGCGAAGGGCGCAGTCTCAACGCGCAATTCGCGATGTCCAACAATTTCGCATTCGGGGGAGTGAACACATCCCTCATATTCAAGAAGGCAGACTGACAGAAAATGGATAAGCATTACGACGCAAAGGCGGCAGAGGCAAAGTGGTATCCCATTTGGGAGAAGAACGGATATTTCCATGCGGAGCCGGGCAAAGGCGAGCCGTATTCGGTCGTCATACCTCCGCCGAACGTGACGGGCATACTGCACATGGGCCATGCGCTCAACCAGACGATACAGGACATCCTCGTCAGGTGGCGCAGGATGAGCGGCTTCAACACCCTATGGCTGCCCGGCACCGACCATGCCGGAATCGCCACGCAGAATGTCGTGGAAAAGGCGCTCAGGAAGGAAGGCAAGCGGAGGCAGGACCTCGGCCGCGAGGCGTTCGTCGAGCGCGTCTGGGAGTGGAAGAAGCAGTATGGCGGAACAATCGTCCACCAGCAGAGAATGCTCGGCAATTCGACCGACTGGCAGCGCGAGAGGTTCACTTTCGACGAAGGCTGCTCGAAGGCCGTCGCGAAAGTCTTCACGCGGCTCTACGACGAAGGGCTCGTATACAAGGGCAACTATATCGTCAACTGGTGCCCGAGATGCGGCACGGCGCTCGCCAACGACGAGGTCGAGCATGAGGCGAACCACGGCCACCTGTGGTACGTCAGATATCCGGTGGTCGGCAGCGAAAAGGGCGCGGCCGGAGAGCCCTACAAGGATTATGTAATGGTCGCGACGACGCGTCCCGAGACCCTGCCCGGCGATACCGCGGTCGCGGTGAACCCGAAGGACGAACGCTATGCGCACCTCGTCGGCAAGATGGTTATACTGCCGTTGACGGGGCGCGAGATTCCCGTGATAAGCGACGACTACGTTGAGAAGGAATTCGGCACCGGCATAGTGAAGATAACCCCCGCCCACGACCCGAACGATTTCCTCGTCGGCAAGAGGCACAATCTCGAGGAGATCAACATCATGAACGGCGACGGCACGATGAACGCCCTCGCCGGAGCAAAGTACGAGGGGATGGACCGCTTCAAGTGCCGCGAGGCGCTGGTCGCCGATCTCGAGGCGGGCGGATATCTCGACCACACCGAAGACTACGACAACCAGGTCGGCCACTGCTACCGCTGCCACGAGACGGTCGAAAGCCGCCTCTCCAAGCAGTGGTTCGTGAAGATGAAGCCGCTCGCGGAGCCCGCGATAGAGGCCGTGAAGTCCGGCGAGATCCGCTTCGTGCCGGAAAGATGGTCGAAGATATACTTCAACTGGATGGAGAACATACAGGACTGGTGCATTTCGCGCCAGCTTTGGTGGGGGCACAGGATTCCCGCGTACTATTTCGGCGGGAATACGGTGGTCGCCGAAACTCCGGAGGCCGCGCTCGAAAAGGCAAAGGCGATTGATCCCGCCGTGACGATGGCGGATCTCAAGCAGGACGAAGACGTCCTTGACACATGGTTTTCCTCGTGGCTTTGGCCGTTCTCGACCATGGGCTGGCCGGAGAAGACGGCCGATTTGGACTACTACTATCCGACGACCGACCTCGTGACCGCTCAGGACATAATATTCTTCTGGGTTGCGAGGATGGTCATGGCCGGGCTGCACTTCATGGGCAAGCCGCCGTTCAGGAACATAGTCATACATGGCATAGTCCGCGACGCGCAGGGCCGCAAGATGTCCAAGTCGCTCGGCAATTCGCTCGATCCGCTGGAACTCATCGAACAGTATTCCGCCGACGCGCTCAGGTTCTCGATCGCGCTCATCACCTCGCTCGACTGCGATTCAAAGGTCAGCAAGGAGAAGTTCGAGATCGGCCGCAACTTCTGCACCAAGATATGGAACGCCGCGCGTTTCATGCAGATGCAGGAAGAAGCCGCGCCCGCCAATGCGGAAGGCCTTGCCGCCTTCGGCAACGCCCTGACCGCCGACGAAAAGCACATTCTCTACGCGACCGACCTCGCCTGCCGCAAGCTCGACAGACTGCTCGGCGAGTACCGCATACAGGACGGTGCGCTCGCGGTATACGACTTCTTCTGGACGCAGATATGCGACTGGTACGTGGAATACGCGAAGGACGCGCCCGACAAGCCGCGCGCGCTTGCGATCTTGCGCGACGTGTTCTGGAAGGCGCTTAGGCTGCTCCATCCCTACATGCCGTTCGTGACCGAGGAAGTCGCCCACCAGCTGGGCTATCTCAAGGACGGCGAGACCATCATGCTTGCGGAATTTCCAAAGGGCTACACGGACGGGGAGAAGGCTGCCTGGGGCCTGGACGAGGCGACATACGCTTTCGTGAACGCGAAGCGCGAGGCGATCACCGCATTGCGCGCTCTGAGGGCAGAGTACAAGGTTCCGCCGGCGACATGGGTCAAGGCGACGATTGCCACCGACGACGCGAAGGCGAAGGGCGAGGCCGATTCGCTCAAGCGCGCCATGCGCGCGGAATCGGTTGAGTTCGTCCCTGCGGGGAGCGATCTCGCGATGCCTTCAAAGATGACGGCTTTCGGCACGGTCTATCTTTCGCTCGAAGGGCTCGTCGACAAGGCGGCGGAATCGAAGCGCATCGCGCTCGAGCTGCAGAAGCTCGCAGGGTTCATCAAGGGCGCGGAGGCGAAACTTGCCAACAAGGCGTTCGTGGAGAACGCTCCGGAGGCGATTGTGGCGGAGGCCCGCCGCAAGCTCGAGGAGAACCGCGAAAAGGAGGGCCAGCTCCGCAAGCTTGCGAAGCTTTTCGCCTAACCCTTAGACGGAAAAGGCGCGACCGGGCGGGGAATGAGGACCATTCCCCGCTTTTGCCATGTCTGGCGGAGGTTGCATTTCCCGAGTGAAATATGATATAATACACAATATGAAACTAGACCCTACAAAGATGAAGGACTGGCAGATCGCCGAGGCCGCAGAAGAAAATTTGAAAACCGCCGGCGAGCTCGCCGCAGAGCTGGGCTTGAAGGAAGACGAATACTCGCCTTACGGGCGGGTGCTCGCAAAGGTCGACGTGAGGAAAGTCCTCAAACGCGTCGGCGAAGGGCGCAAGGGCAAGTACATCGACGTGACGGCCATCACCCCGACCGCACTGGGCGAAGGCAAGACCACCACCACGCTTGGCCTCGTGGAAGGCCTCGGCAAGCTCGGCAAGAAGGTTGTCGGTTGCGTCCGCCAGCCTTCCGGCGGACCGACATTCAACATCAAGGGATCCGCGGCGGGTGGTGGCCTGGCGCAGGTCGTGCCGCTGAGTTCGCTTTCCCTGGGCCTCACCGGCGACATCGACGCGATAACGAACGCCAACAACCTGGCCATGGTCGCGCTCAACTCAAGGATGCAGCACGAGCGCAACCACGACGATGCGTGGCTCGCCGAGCGCGGTCTCAAACGGCTTGACATAGACCCGGAAAGGATACAGTTCCGCTGGGCGATGGACTTCTGCGCGCAGGGACTCAGGAACATAGAGATCGGCAAAGGCGGCAAACTGGACGGTTTTGATACGAAAAGCGGCTTCTACATCACGGTCGCCTCGGAGGTCATGGCGATACTCGCGATGAGCGCGGACCTCGCGGACCTGCGCAAGCGGCTCTCGAAGATAATCCTCGCCTACTCGAAAGACGGCAGGCCCGTCACCACGGCCGATCTGGAAGTGGACGGCGCGATGTGCGCGCTCTTGGTGAACGCGATACAGCCCACCTTGATGCAGTCCATCGAAGGGCAGCCCGTCTTCGTGCACGCCGGTCCTTTCGCGAACATCGCCATAGGACAGAACTCGGTCGTCGCCGACCGGCTCGCCTGCGCGCTCGGCGACTATGTCGTAACGGAAAGCGGCTTCGCCAGCGACATGGGCTACGAGAAGTTCTGGAATATCAAGTGCCGCTGCTCCGGTCTCAAGCCGGACGCGGTGGTGCTCGTCGCGACCGTGCGGGCATTGAAGGCGCATGGCGGCGCGCCGGCGGTCAAGGCCGGGCTTCCGCTCGACCCCGTCTACACGACGGAGAACCTGGAACTCCTCGAGAAGGGGTGCGACAACCTTTTGGCGCACATCGACATAATCCGCCGCTCGGGCGTGCAGCCGGTCGTATGCCTCAACGCGTTCTACACCGATACGCAGGCGGAGCGCGATCTGGTAAAGTCCATTGCCGAGAAGGCCGGGGCGAGGTTCGCAGTGAGCGACCACTGGCTCAAGGGCGGAGAGGGCGCGCTGGAACTCGCGAATGCGGTCATAGCGGCCTGCGAAGAGCCGAATGATTTCGCGTTCCTCTGCGACCTTGAAGAGCCTCTCAAGGACCGCATCGAAAAGCAGGTTAAGGAAGTGTACGGCGGCGACGGGGTCGATTTCGAGCCTGTCGCACTGGAAAAGCTCGCGGCGTATCAGGCGAATCCAGCTACGGTGAATCTGCCGGTCTGCATCTCAAAGAAGCAATACTCGCTTTCACACGACCCGAAGCTCCTCGGACGTCCGAAGGGCTGGCGCATGCCGGTCAAGGATATCCTGATATATCAGGGCGCGGGATTGATCGTTCCCGTCGCGGGCGAAATAAAGCTGATGCCGGGAACATCCGCGTCGCCTGCGTACCGCCGCATAGACGTTGATGTGGAAACCGGCAAAGTGAAAGGGCTGTTCTGAGATGAAACGGAAAATCGTCCTTGCCGCGGCTCTCGCGGCCGGTCTGGTCGCGGCGCTTCTCACAAGGTTCTACCTCGGCGCGAAGGAAGCCGAAGTCGCGCGCGAAAAGAGCCGTCTCCTCAGGCAGTACGGCTCGATGGAGGCCCTTTGCTTCAAACGGGATACCCCGGCCGGAACGGCTCTTTCGCGTGACGACATCGATACTCAGACCGTGCCGGCGCTTGGAATGCGCAGCCAGGCGCTGACGGAAGACAAACTGTCGGCGGTGCTGGGCAAGAAGACTCTCATCGGGCACAAGGCCGGCGAGATTATCTTCTGGGCCGACATAGAAGGCGGCGACCCTTCCGCGAAAGGGCTTTCCGACTCCGTCAAGAAGCGCATGAGGGCGGTATCCGTGAACGTGACTGGCGCAGCGGCCGTATCCGGCATGGTCAAGCCGAACGATCACGTGGACGTGATAGGGACCTTCAACTTCCCGGACGCCTCCGGCAGCACGAAGAACGGCGAACTCGTCACATGCACTATACTCCAGAACGTGCTTGTGCTGGCGACAGGCCGCGAAACCGCGAAGTCCGTGTCCAGAAGCCTCGGTTCCGGCCAGGGGTATTCGATGGTGACTCTCGAGGTGACTCCGCGCGAGGCGGAAATGCTCGCCTTCGCCGAGCAGATGAAGGGGCGGCTGATGCTCGCTTTGAGGAACCGCAACGACACGTGGACCGAGAAGGAGCTCCCGAACGTTGACTTCAACAAGATACGCAGCGAGATAGAGGAACTTAACATCCTAAGGAACGGCATCAGGAACTGACGAATGCACCATCTGACGCTTCTCGTAAACGGCAAAAGGGAAAGCCGCGACCTGCCCGACGGAACATACTTTATCGGGCGGGGCGAAATGTGCCATGTACGACTTCCTTTTCCGGACGTGAGCGAGAGGCACGCGCTTCTGACGGTCCGCGACGGGACAACGACCCTGAAGGACCTGCACAGTTCGAACGGCACGTTCGTGAACGGCGAGCAGATAACTGGCGACACCATCCTCACGGACGGAACGGTCGTCC
>JAGCPM010000103.1 GCA_017965685.1 Kiritimatiellia bacterium
CCCGCCATCATGATGAAGTTTGTGGCACTCACCACCAAGAAATACAACGTACCCACTGACGCCAGCCTCAACACCATCATGGTGGACGGAACGGGCATGTGCGGCGCGTGTCGTGTCACCGTTGGCGGAGTTACACGCTTCGTCTGTGTGGACGGACCCGAGTTCGACGCGCACCAGGTCGACTGGGCCCTGATGCTTAAGAGGATGGGGGCGTTCAAGCCGCAGGAAATGGCGGCAAGGGAGCACGACGGCAATTTAATGAAGGCGGCTGGAATATGACACCGAAAGAAAGAATGGCGATAGAGCCGCAGGCGATGCCCGAGCAGGACGCGAAGGTCAGGGCTCGGAATATGAACGAGGTCGCGCTCGGCTACACGGCCGAGATGGCTAAGAGGGAAGCCTCGCGTTGCATGCAGTGCCCGACGAAGCCGTGCATGCAAGGGTGTCCCGTGGCGATAGACATTCCCGGTTTTCTCGCGGCTGCGGCGGCGGGAGATTTCGCCGGGGCTCTCAGGATCATCAAGAAGACTTCGCTGTTGCCGGCGGTGTGCGGCAGGGTGTGCCCGCAGGAGAAGCAGTGCCAGAAGTTCTGCACGATGGGCAAACTTCTCAAAGATGTCGACAAGGCGGTCGCGATAGGTCGTGTGGAGCGCTTCGTGGCCGATCTTGCCAGGGAGACGGGGAAAGAAGAGGGCGTCGAATGCGCGCCAAAGACCGGAAAGAAAGTTGCGGTGGTCGGGTCGGGTCCGGCTTCAATAACATGTGCGGCGGACTGCGCGAAGGCCGGGCACGACGTGACGATGTTCGAGGCGTTCCACAAGTGTGGCGGCGTTCTCGTTTACGGCATACCGGAGTTCAGACTGCCGAAGGCGATTGTGCGCCACGAAATAGAAGGCCTCAAGAAGCTAGGCGTGAAGATCGAGACGAACTACGTTGTCGGACGGACGCGCAACGTCAAGGACTTTATTGAAAAAGACGGATTTGACGCGGTGTTTGTGGGAACCGGTGCGGGATTGCCGAAATTCATGGGCATTGAGGGCGAGAACCTGAACGGGGTGTTTTCCGCGAACGAATACCTAACTCGCGCGAACCTCATGAAGGCGTACGAGGAAGGCAAGGCTGACACGCCTTTCTGGCACGGCAGGCGCGTGGCGGTGCTGGGCGGCGGCAACGTGGCTATGGACGCGGCGAGGATGGCCCTTCGGCTCGGCGCGGAAAAGGTGTATCTCGTCTACAGGCGATCCCTCGAGGAAATGCCGGCGCGCAAGGAGGAGGTTCACCACGCCAAGGAGGAAGGCGTTGAGTTCCACATGCTCGAGAACGCGAAGAGGATTCTCGGGGACGACAAAGGCTTTGTGCGTGGGATGGAGTGCCTCAAGTACGAACTTGGCGAGAAGGACGCTTCCGGGCGCAGGAGTCCGGTGCCGGTCGAAGGCAGCGAGTTCGTGCTGGACGTTGATACGGTTGTGGTGGCGGTCGGGAACGCCTCGAATCCGCTAATACCCGCGACGACTGATGGTCTGGATACGAACAGGCGCGGAAACATAGTTGCAGATCCCGAGACGAATATGACAAGCATACCCGGAGTTTTCGCTGGCGGTGACATAGTTTTGGGGGCGGCGACTGTGATTCTCGCTATGGGCGAAGGCCGCAGGGCGGCGAAGGGCATAGATTTGTGGTTGACAAAACGGCAGTGAATTAGATATAATACACATCAAATCGAAAGTGAAAGAAGAATGACATGTTCGATAGGCTAAAAGCTCTGTTCACGACGGACATAGGCATAGACTTGGGCACCGCGAACTCCCTCGCGTACGCGAAGGACAGGGGTATTGTGCTCAGGGAGCCTTCCGTGGTCGCGATCCAGGCGGGCTCGAAGAGGGTGCTCGCCGTGGGCGACGAGGCGCGGCGGATGCTTGGCCGCACACCGGGCAATATCATCGCGATAAGGCCGATGAAGTCGGGCGTGATAGCGGATTTTGACATTACCGAGGCGATGCTTGCCTACTTTATCGACAAGGTCAGGCCGAGGACGTTTCTATCGAAGCATTTCAAGCCGCGTGTGGTTATAGCGGTGCCCAGCGGGATAACGGAGGTTGAAAAGAGGGCGGTGGAGGACGCGGCGCACGCGGCTGGCGCGGGGAAGGTGTTCCTCATCGAGGAGCCTATGGCGGCGGCGATAGGCGTAGGGCTGCCTGTCTCGGAGCCCGCCGGTTCGATGATTGTGGATATTGGCGGCGGAACCTGCGAAGTCGCGATTATATCGCTCGCGGGTATTGTCCACAGCTGCTCGCGGCGTCTCGCGGGCGGCGACGCCATGGACGATTGCATACAGAAGTACGTGCAGAGGGTTTACAACCTGCTGATCGGCGAGAGGATGTCCGAGTTCGTTAAGATCGAGATAGGCAGCGCCTATCCGCTTGAACACGAGATGACGCTCGAGATCAAGGGTCGTGACATAGTGTCGGGTTTGCCGAAGACTTTGACGGTAACTTCAGAGGAAATACGCGAGTCGCTCAAGGAGCCTGTTTCGCAGATAGTCGATGCCGTGAGGACTACGCTCGACAAGTGCGAGCCGGAACTTGCGGCCGACCTCGTGGACCGCGGGCTGGTGCTTTCGGGCGGCAGCGCGCAGCTGAGAGGGCTCGAAACCCTGCTTTCAAAGGAGACGGGACTGCCGGTCGTCCTCGCAGACGATCCGCTTTCGGCCGTCGCGGAAGGCACGGGCGTGGTGATGAACGAGCTTGATTTCCTCGCGAGGAACGAGAAGGCGTAACGTTAAAGGTTTTCGGCGAATCCGGTAAAAGAAGGGATTCGCCAGATGAAGAAGGAAAGCAAGGGACAGGTAGCGGCGACGGGATTGGCCATCGCCTGCGTAGCTGTTGCCTTGTTTGCGAAATCGGTATCTATCGAGTCTGCATATCCCGTGGAGAGGGCGAGGGTCGTTTTAGACAGGCATGTCTTTTCGCGTCTCAGGGGAATGTGGCGCGGCGCGAAGGCGCAGGCGGAATGCGACCGGCTCAGGACGCGGCTTGGACTCCTTTCGGCGACTGAAAGCGACAACCGCCGTTACGAGGCGGAAATCGACCGGTTGCGCAAGGTGCTCGGTTACGCGGAGAGTCTGAAGGGTGAATATGTCGCGGCGGAGGTCCTTTCTGAGGGCGGTGGTGCGGCTTCGGTGAAAAAGACTCTTAGAGTGGGCAAGGGGTCGCTCGCGGGAATAAAAAAGGGCGCGGTGGTCGTGGCGGAAGCTGGGCTAGTCGGGAAAGTGACGGTCGTTACGCCGCATACGTCGGAGGTCGCGCTCATTACGGATCCGTCGGTGAAGGTTTCTTGCGCCATAGAAGGAAGCCGCAAGGTGCTTGGAGTGCTTTCAGGGGGCACGGATGAGCTGGTGGAGCTTAAACATGTCACGCAGGGAACCAAGATACCCGGACGGGCTATGGTATACACTTCCGGATTGGGAGGGGTCTTTCCCGAAGGAATTGTGGTCGGTGTTGCAATCGATGGCGTGATGGTTCGCCCGGCGGTCGATTTTGGAGAATTGAGGGATGTTTTCATCAGGTGCGAAAAATAGCATTGCCTCTCTGGCCCTTGCCGTGATGGCGGTGATATTCGCCTGCGCGTTTGAGGAGATGGTCCCCAAGGCGTTTGGCGTGGGGCTGCCGCTTCTTCTTATGGCGGCGGTGCTGGAATCTTCACGGGGACTCACGTTCGGGACGGCTCTTTTCGTCGTGGCGTGCGGGGCTGCGGAGGATGCGATTTCGCATTTGCCGGCGATGACGAGTATATCGTACTTCGTTCTTGCGGCGTTGCTGACCAGACGTTCGAAGGCGCCGCTTGCGGTGTTCGCTCTTGCATATCCAGCGTACCAGCTTTGGCTTTGGGTGTGGATGAGCGGGCTCGGTGGGGCGGTATTCACCAGAATGCTCGTGGCGTTTCCGCTGGGCGTAGCGGCGGCGGCGGCGGTGTCCGCGGCAGGCGGTTTTCTGCACAGGGAGGCCTCAGTTGGGTAAGGGGGCCTGCATAACCGCCGCTATCGCGATGGCTGCGCTGTTCCTGGTGCTGGCCGTAAGGCTGAAAGCTGTGCAGCTCGATTCCGCCGCGACAGCCAATGACAGCATGAGGCGCCAATCCACGAGAAGGGTGCAGACTGGTGGCGAGAGGGGCCGCATCCTCGACCGAAACGGAATGGTGCTCGCGGAAAACAGGCCGTCCGTATCGATATCAATCGACGCGATGCCCTACAGGAAGAACTCGTGGACGGGCACTGCAGAGGCGATGTTGGTTGCAATCTCCAACGCAGCGGAAGTAGTAGGGCTCGAACCGGCGGTAGGACTAAAGGAGATAACGCGCCACGTCAAGCAGAGGCTTTCCATGCCGCTGACAGTGTGGCGCGATGTGGACGAAAAGACGCTTGCGCGATTCGCAGAGCATCAGGATTCCCTAGACGGATTCTCGATCGAAGAGGGGTTTGAGCGGAAGTATCCGCAGGGAAGCCTCGCTTCTCATCTTTTGGGGTATGTGGGGCGCGACAGACCGACGGCCGCCGCAGGCGACGAGAGGTTCAATTTCATCGATTTCGAGTTGCGTGGCAGGAGTGGGCTCGAGTTCTACTACGACAGTTTCCTCAAAGGGGTGCCGGGAGAAATGGACGTAGTCGTGGACGCGAGGGGGTTCGCGCGCAGGGAGGTGACGCTCGTCGAGCCCCAAAAGGGGTTCGACCTCGTTTTGAACCTCGACGCGAGGCTGCAGGCCGTCGCGGAGGCCCAGCTTGATGGGCTCAAGGGCGCGTGCGTGGTGATGGACGCGAGAGACGGTGGGATTCTCGCAATGGCCAGTTCCCCGGGGTACGACCTCAACGGATGCGTGCCGGTGATGCGACAGTCGCACTACAACGCGCTTTCCAACGATCCGGGCAAGCCTCTGCTTAACAGGGCCGTTGCGGGCGGCTACGCTCCGGGATCGACCTTCAAGCCGCTTACTGCGATAGCCGGGATGGAGGCGGGGGTCGATCCTTTTGCCGAATACGAGTGCATAGGCCACTACCGGATGGGCGAGTTCAAGATACGCTGCTCAAGAACATGGGGGCACGGACCGACCGATGTGCTTGGCGGCCTCAGGGACAGTTGCAATCCCTTTTTCTGCAATCTCGGGATGATCGCCGGGACAAACACGCTCTTTTCCGTCGCACGCGCGTTCGGGCTCGGTTCCAAGACGGGCATAGACTACCCGTCCGATTTTGCGGGAGTCGTGCCGGATGATGCGTGGAAGAGACTGCACTATGGCGAACCATGGTATCCGGGGGATCTCGCGCAGATGTCGATCGGTCAGGGGATGCTGATGGTATCGCCCCTGCAGATGGCCATGGTCGCCGGCGCGATAGGCACGGGAAGACTCGTCACGCCCCGCTGCAAGGCGGGCGGGACCGTGGAGTCGAGACCGCTCCCGTATGCGGAAGCCGAATTCGCCGCAGTGAGGGAAGGAATGCGGCGCGTCGTAACCGGCGGCACAGGCAAACTCGGCGCTAAGGATGTCATGGCGGACGTCATCGGCAAGACGGGGACCGCGGAAGTAGGGCGCGGCGAGACGCGCAGGAAGAACACGTGGTTTATCGCGTACGCGAAAGGGAATGCCAAATCGAATCCAGAGACCAGAAATGCCGAAGTGGCTGTGGCCATGGTCGTGGAGAACGGCGAATCGGGCGGGGGAACGACCGCGCCCAAGGTCTGCGAAATACTGAAGGCGGTGTACAATGGGCCGTAGGTTCGCAGGATTCAACTACGTCAATTTCGCCGCGATGATTTCTCTGATTGCAATCGGCACGGTGGCGATATGGTCGGCGGGACATGCGAGGGAAGCCATATTCCACGGGATGTGGATGGACCATGTGTCGGGCGCGATCGTGGGGCTTGCAGTGTATTTCATGATGGCTTTTCTCGACTACAGGAAGTACCTCCCTCTGTTCTCGCTGCCGGCTTACGTCGTTTCCGTCGCTATGCTCGGCCTCGTGCTTGTCGTGGGCTCCGAGGTGTATGGCGGCAAGAGGTGGTTGTGGTTTTTCCAACCGAGCGAGGTCGCCAAGCTCTGCACGATCGTGTTCATGGCGTGGCTGTTCGGGATGGAAGACGATTACGGCTGGAAGAGACGCTTCTGGGGATTTGCGCTCGCATCTGCAATCGCGTTCTTGCCGGCGGCGTTGATACTCGTGGAGCCGGACCTCGGAACGACTCTCGCTCTGATGCCAGCTCTCGCTGCCATGATGCTCGCGGCGGGAGTCTGGCGCAAAGGGTTCGTCACGGTGCTGGCCATCTGCGCCCTCGCGGCGGCATTGTTGCTGGGGGCCGTGCACGAGGCCGAAAAGCCGGGACAGACGGAGGAGCGCAGGGCGAAGATAGAAAGATTCATTCCCTTGAGACCGCACCAGGTAA
>JAGCPM010000104.1 GCA_017965685.1 Kiritimatiellia bacterium
GGAAGTGATGTAACTTGCGATGAGATTCAGCCTGACTTTGTTACGCTGACCGACGGCTTCTATCAGATTGGTAATGCAAAGGAACTGAATTGGTTTGCCGTATGGATACTCGCGATAATCTCCGCCGGCGACAGGCGGATGGACGTGGAGAGGCTCATTTCCGCGCTGGCGGAGATAAAGCGGCTCCACCGCAAGGATCCAGTGGGCTTGTTCGACCACGAATACATCGATCCTGACGTGACGATGACGCCGGAGGCGGCGTTCGTGGCCGGGAAGGAGTCCGTGCCGCTCGAGAAATCGCTCGGCAGGATCGCCGGCGAGTTTGTGATGAGCTATCCGCCCGGAATACCGATTCTCGCGCCCGGCGAGCGTGTGACGCCCGACATACTCGAGCATATCCAGTACACCAAGGCGAAGGGGTGCTTCATGACCGGACCGCTCGACATGGCGATAGACAATCTGCAGGTAGTGAGGTAGCGGCGATGGAACTCTGGTACACCGACAAACACACGGACGACGTGAGCTTCACGATCAAGGTGAAGAGGCAGCTCGCCGCGCACAAGAGCGAGATACAGCAGATCGACATTCTCGAGACCTACGGGTTCGGGCGCGTTCTTGTGCTGGACGGGGAACTGATGATTACCGAGAAGGACGAATTCATCTACCACGAGATGATGACCCACGTGCCGATGGCTGTGCATCCCAACGTCGAAACAGTGCTCGTTGTGGGTGGCGGCGACGGCGGGACTGTTCGCGAGCTCGCGAAATACGCTTCGATCCGCGAGATAGACCTCGTAGAGGCCGACAAGGACGTGGTGACTCTCTCCTCGGTGCATCTTCCGTTCACCGCCTGCAAGCTTCGCGATCCGCGCGTAAGGGTGCATTTTGAGGACGGTCTCCGTTTCGTGCGCGGCAAGAAGGACGCGTACGACTTGATAATCGTGGACTGTCCCGATCCGTACGGTCCGGCCGAGGGTCTCTTCACGCGCGAGTTCTACGGCAACTGCTGCAACGCGCTGAAGGATGACGGCATACTCATAAACCAGCACGAATCGCCTTTCTACGCCGCGCACCAGACTAGTGTGAAGAACGCACACGCGCACATCGCGATAGAGTTCCCGGTATCGACCGTCTACCAGTGCCACATTCCGAGCTATCCATCGGGTCATTGGCTGTTCGGGTTCGCGTCGCTCAAGTACGATCCCGTGCGCGACCTCGATCCCGCGCGCTGGGACGCTTTGGGAATACCGACGCGTTACTACAATACAGATCTCCACCGCGGCGCGTTCGCGCTGCCAAACTACGTCAAGGAGCTGCTGAACAGATGAACTTCATTGGAGCAGACGCATCCTTCGGCGATTCGCGCCTCGTGCTCTTCGGCGCGCCATACGATTCCACGACGAGTTTCCGTCCTGGCGCGCGCTTCGGACCGGCGGCAATGCGCATGGAGTCCTTCGGCATAGAAACGTTCTCGCCCTATCAGGACGCCGACCTTGAGGGTGTTTCCGTGCATGATGCGGGCGACCTTGAGTTGCCTTTCGGGGGGGCTGAGCCGGTTTTGGCGATGATCGAGGAGAAAACGCGCGAGATTCTCGACGCCGGCAAGACCCCCGTCATGCTGGGCGGCGAGCATCTCGTCTCGCTCGGCGCGGTCCGCGCAGTCGCGAGCAAGTTCCCGGACCTCCACATAATCCACTTCGACGCCCATGCTGACCTCAGGCTGGACTACCTCGGCAATCCTCTTTCGCACGCCTGCGTAATGAGGCGCTGCCACGATATCCTCGGCGACGGAAGGATACGCCAGTTCGGCATCCGCTCCGGGACGAAGGAGGAGTTCGCGTTCATGACGGCCGGGCATGTTCGGACGGAGCGCCACTCGTGCGTCACGTTGCCGGACTTTTCGCTGCCGGAGGGAACGCCAGTGTACCTGACGGTAGACATGGACGTGCTGGATCCGTCGGAATTCCCCGGCACTGGCACTCAGGAGGCGGGAGGGCTTCAATTCCGCGAGCTTCTCGCCGCGCTTTTGGACGTGTTCGCACGTTTCAATGTGGTGGCGTTCGACAACGTGGAGCTTGCCCCTCAGATAGACCCTACCGGACGCTCGACCGCGCTCGCGTGCAAGCTTCTCCGTGAAGAGCTGATTGCATTTTCAACCCACAACCCCTAATCAACATCAACCGACATGTCCAAAGTACTGCTCATAGGTGCCGGCGGAGTAGCCGGAGTCGCGGCCGCGAAAATGGCCCAGAATCCCGATGTATTCGGCGAGCTCATGATAGCTTCGCGCACCAAGTCGCGTTGCGACGCGATAAAGGCCGACATCGAAAGGCGCGGTTTCGGCAAGGACGGGAAGAAGACCGTGATTACGACCGCGCAGCTCGATGCCATGGATGTGGCGGCGACAACGGAGATGATAAAGTCGTTCAAGCCGGACCTTGTGATGAATATTGCGCTCCCATACCAGGACCTCGCGATAATGGACGCCTGCCTTGCCGCCGGAGTTTCGTATCTTGATACGGCCAACTACGAGCCCCCGGACGAGGCCCACTTCGAATACTCCTGGCAGTGGGCGTACCGCGAGAAATTCGAGAAGGCGGGCCTCACGGCGATTCTCGGCTGTGGATTCGACCCGGGAGTCACGCAAGTGTTTTCGGCCTACGCCCAGAAGCACTACTTCGATACCATCGAGACGCTTGACATCCTCGATTGCAACGGCGGCGACCATGGTTATCCCTTCGCCACGAACTTCAACCCCGAGATCAACATCCGCGAGGTGGCCGCACAGGGCAGTTACTGGGTGGCCGACCCGAAGGACGACAAACCCGAGGTTGCAGTCGAGAACAGGAAGGCGTTCGCCAAAGGATACTGGGTCGAGACCGCGCCTATGGCGATCAAGCGCGAATACGATTTCGACCAGGTCGGGAAAAAGGATATGTACCTCCTGCACCACGAGGAACTCGAATCTCTCGGCTGCAACCTGAAGGGAATCAAGCGCATCCGCTTTTTCATGACTTTCGGCCAGAGCTACCTTACACACCTGAAGTGTCTCGAGAACGTCGGCCTCACGCGCATCGACCCGATAGACTTCAAGGGGCAGAAAATCGTCCCCATCGAGTTCTTGAAGGCTCTTCTGCCCGATCCCGCGTCGCTCGGCCCGAGGACGAAGGGCAAGACGAATATCGGCTGCATCTTCCATGGAACGAAGGACGGCAAGAGCGTAGACTACTACGTCTACAATGTCTGCGACCATCAGGAATGCTATGCGGAAGTCGGCTCGCAGGCAATCAGCTACACGACCGGCGTGCCAGCAATGATCGGCGCGAAGATGTTTCTCGAGGGCAAGTGGACGGAGAAGGGCGTCCACACCTGCGAGGAGTTCGACCCCGACCCGTTCATGGCCGAGCTGAACGTGCAGGGACTGCCTTGGAAGGAAAACTTCGACCCGGTCAAGGTCTCTTGATGCCGCAGTATGTGATAGACGAGCGTGCGCTCAGGCGCAACCTCGAGATTCTGAAGAGTGTTGCGGATGCGGCGCAGGTGAAGATACTTCTCGCCCAAAAAGCCTATTCGTGCACGGCGACGTATCCCCTTTGCGCAAAATATCTTGCCGGGACCGCGGCAAGTTCGCTTTTCGAGGCGCGGCACGGCCACGACAATTTCGGCGGCGAGACGCACATCTTTTCGCCTGCATACAATCCGGAGGAGATGCCGGAGATTCTCTCGATAGCCGACCATATCGTGTTCAACTCGCCGCGCCAGCTGAAGCTCTACGCGGATGCGGCGCGCGGGGAGGGGGTCTCTGTCGGACTGCGCGTCAATCCAGAGGTATCCGTGGCGACCACTCCCGCGTACGATCCGTGCCGTCCGTCATCGCGCCTCGGAACGACCCGCGCGGCACTCAACTTGCAACTTGCAACTTGCAATTCGCAACTCGCGACTCTTTCCGGCCTCCATTTCCACTGCCTCTGCGAACAGGGGACGGACGAGCTCGAAAAGGTGCTTGCGGGATTCGAGATGAAGTTCGGCGATCTTCTGCCGGGACTTGAATGGGTGAACTTCGGCGGCGGGCACCACATAACGCGCGCGGATTACGACAGGGACAAACTGGTTGCGGTCATAGAGGGCTTCAGGCGGCGCCATCCGGGACTCGAAATATATCTCGAGCCGGGCGAGGCGATTGCACTGAACGCGGGCACGCTTGAGGCGACAGTCCTCGAAATCCAGCCAAAGGGCGAAGATGGCATAGCGAATGCGATTCTTGACACAAGCGCGGCCTGCCATATGCCTGATGTTCTGGAGATGCCGTATCAGCCGCCGCTCGTTGGCGCCGAGAAGGGGGCTGGCGGGCTTTTCGCCTATCGCTTCGGCGGGCCGACTTGCCTTGCAGGGGACGAGATAGGCGTCTATTCGTTTGACCACGCGCTCCACGAGGGGGACTCTGTTGTCTTCGGCGACATGGCGATATACACGATGGTGAAGAACAACACCTTCAATGGCGTAAAGCTACCGGATATCGTCCTTCGCCGCGAGAACGGCAACCTTGAAACTCTACGGACGTTTTCGTATTCCGATTTCGCCTCCCGTCTCTGAACCTGAAAAGAGAAAGCAATCGGAAGTTGACGGGGGAGGATGCGTTTTGATATACTTAATGCTGGATGCGATACCATTACTTCTACCAAACGAGCAAAAACGAGAATCTTGACGGATGGATTTCCGCCAAGGACCGCCGCGATGCCTACAGGCGTCTGAAGCGGGAACTCGGCATAAAGCCCTACAAGCTTGTGGGCAGGGACCCCTTGCCGTGGAAGCTCTGGTCCGCAATTGCCGCGCTTTCCGCGGTGGTGGGGCTTCTTTTGTTGCGCCAGGCTATGCAAGGCAGTGTGTCCATGGAGTCGGAGAGAGGACAGCTTTATGGCGACCCCGCGATGATACGCAGCCTCGCCCTGGACGGATGGCGAAGAACCTTCAATGATCCCGGCGATGCGTGGTTCGCGCGACATGCGATACCGGCGAGCTTCTGCGATTGCTGGAAAGACGGAGCTGAAGGCGTGCCTCGCCTTTCTGTCGAAGAGATTCCGGTCGAGAAGGGCGATTCTCCCGAACTCAGGCGCATGAAGATGATGGTGAACCGCATGAAGAGGGAATTCGCTGAACGAACCGCCGCCGGCGAAAGCGCGACCGATTATGCGGCTTTCTGCGACAGGAGACTCGTGGAGGAGCGCGGTACTCGCGAGGCGTACGAGAAAAGGTTCGCGGAACTCGCCATGAGGTACGAGCGTATGGCCGATTTCCACGAACTCGAGAAGGAGTGGGACGATCTGAATGCGGAGCTACGCTCAATGGGCTTGCCGACGATTCCAATGCCATAGTCCCGGACCGGCTTTTAAATAATGGAAAATACCCCCTTGCGCGGAAAGGGGCGATTTTGATATACTACCTACATCTTTTCGCGGTGCGGGCGTAGCTCAATGGCAGAGCTCCAGCCTTCCAAGCTGGCTACGAGGGTTCGATTCCCTTCGCCCGCTCCAAAGTCCGCCAGGGTGGCGTAATGGCAGCCGCGACAGACTCAAAATCTGTTGTACGAGAGTGCGTGCGGGTTCGAGTCCCGCTCCTGGCACCAGGGCGACGGCCGAAGGGATAGAAAGGCTATACGGAGAGGTGTCCGAGTGGTTTAAAGTACCGCCTTGGAAAGGCGGCGTGGGCGCAAGTCCACCGGGGGTTCGAATCCCCCCCTCTCCGCCACTTGCCAAGAAAGGTGTGGGATGAACAGGATCGTCTTCAAAAGACAACTCTCGGAAAACGTTTTCGAGATGAATGTGGAAGCTCCGCTCGTGGCGCGTTCGCGCAGGGCGGGGCAATTTGTCATTGTCATGGTCGAGGAGGAATTCGGGGAAAGGATTCCGCTTACCATTGCCGACGCCGACAAGGAGGCGGGGACTATCACCATAATATTCCAGACTGTGGGCGCAACGACAATGAAGCTTTCGCGCAAAGGCGTTGGCGACGCCATAGCGGCGGTGCTCGGGCCTTTGGGCAGGCCTACGGAGATACGCGGCGAGAACGGCGAGAGGCCCGGGCGCGTTGTCTGCGTGGGCGGCGGAATCGGGGTTGCCCCGATGCATCCGATCGCGCAGGCTCTCAAGGCGGCCGGCAACGAGGTTACGATCATCATGGGCGCGAGGAATGTCGGGCTCTTCGTGATGAAGGAGGAAATGGCCGCTATCGCGGGCGGCAGGCTTATACTCGTGACGGACGACGGTTCCTCCGGCAGGAAGGGGCTGGTGACGGATCCGCTGAAGGAACTTTGCGAGAAGGGCGAGGTGGACGAGGTGATAGCCATAGGCCCGCCCATAATGATGAAGTTCTGCGCGCTGACCACGAAGCCCTACGGCGTGAAGACTGTGGCCTCGCTCAATACAATCATGATCGACGGCACGGGCATGTGCGGCGGTTGCCGTGTGAGTGTCGGCGGAGAGACGAAGTTTGTCTGCGTGGACGGCCCCGAGTTCGACGGTCATCAGGTTGATTTCGA
>JAGCPM010000105.1 GCA_017965685.1 Kiritimatiellia bacterium
AGCGTCTTGCCATAGTAGTCCGTCACCTTCACGCGGAGCCGTCCTTTGACCGCCTAACCAAGATAACTCTTGAGCGTCACGGCCACGTTTGACGCGCCGAAATCGGCTTCCGCGGCGAAAGCGACTTCCGGGTCGAGCGCCATGTTCGTGAATACACGCTGCGGCGCGTAGTCGAGCGGCTTTTCGGCAAGGGTTATCCTCGTCCACGGAGTCTGTTTGTCGACACGGAACGCCTCGCCCGGTTTGACTTCCACCGGACGCGACTCGAGCGTCATCAGCTCTTTGCCGTTGTCGTCCATCCACGGCCCGCCGCGCACGAACTCGATACGCCGGCCCTCGTGCCACACCTTGGCGCGGGTGGTCGCGTCGTCGCCCGAAAATCCTTCAAGCCTCACATAATACGACCCCGGCTTGACGCCGTCCGTCGTCAATAGCCCGTCCTTCGCAGCGCTTCGTTCGAGCGTCCAATCCGCCTGCGCAGTGCATGCCGCGGCGATGCAGACGAGAGATGCGATTACTTTGTGCATGGCTTGTCTCCTTCCTTGCGATTTTCGCCTGTAAACAATTTATCGGACTTTGCCAGCGAGGGGTCGAGCAGGCGGAAGTACGTCGCAACCGCCTCGCAGTCCGGAAATTCGGTAAGAAGAATCGTGCTGCCGTTGCCGTCCGTCACTCCCACGGCGTGGCCGGTCGTGGATGCGCGGACTTCAAGCGCAGTGCCGCCTGGACGGACGGTATCGTCGCGCACCACCTTTGCGGAGGTTGCGTCCACGACCATCTCGCCGCAGATGTCGGCAGGATCCTTCGAGAAAAACGCGCGTAAGTCAGCCGCCTTCTGCTCCTCCGCCGTAAGCATGTGGCTTGCGCCGTCGATGACGGATGACGGATTGCCGCCGCCGTTCCGCACGGTATTCAGCGCATAGAGTACAGGCCCGCGCATAAATGCGGCGCGACCCGTTTGCCGCTGCCGTCCGGCAATGGCCTCGACTTTCATCGGAAGATCGAGGACAACCTTCGCGCCGCGCTTCCATTCGCGGCGGATCGTGGCGATCGTCCCGGGCACGACATCGACCTTATCCCCGTCCACCGTGAGCGAAGGGTGTTCGCACCAGCCGGGAATGCGCAGATGAAAAGCGAACTCGCCGGGCTTCTCGGGATTCAGCGTGAACTCGATCCTGCCGACCGTGGGATAGTCCGTACGTTCCTCAACGCGCACCTTCAATCCTTCCAGCTCCGTCACCAGGTCGCATTCCGAATAAAGATTGGCGAACAGCCTGTCGCCGGACTTGTAGAAAAGGTACTCGGGGAGTTCCGCCATGATGCGGCGGAAGTTGTTCGGGCAGCAGTAGGTGTCGCTCGGGTAGTAGACGCGCTCGCCTTCGAGCGGAATGTAGTAGCGCACCTTGCGCCCGTCCTTGGACTGCGCCCCGAAAAGCGAGTTGTACATCGTGCGCTCGAGCGCGTCGCCCCAGCGGGCGGACGGCTCATCCGAGCACTGCACCAGCAGATCCCAAAGACGCATCTGGAACGCCGTGGAGCACGTCTCGCCTATTCCCGTACGCGCGGACTGGTCGTCCGTCCAGCATTCCCAGAGGCCGCACGCGCCCGAGACAAGTGTGCCGTCGCCATCAAGCATGAACGCGGCGGCTTCGTCGGCGACGCGGCGCAGGGCCGGCGTAGGACGGCTCTGGAACTCGAGCTGGACGATCGCCTGATAGAGATGTGTGGCGCTGTGTCCGTAAAGGCCGTGGGCGCGGCCGATTGTCACAGGCGCGTACCACTTGTCAAGCCCGCGCTCGCGCGTGCAGAAGTCGAGATAGCGGCGGTTGCCCGTCTCGCGGTACAGCATCTCCATTCCCCAGCAAAGTCCCACTGCGGCCGCCGTTCCTGATATGTAAGCGTCTTCCCAGCCCTCCGGCATCGTGTGCCAGTTGCGGATGATGTAGTCCGCCGCGCGCTCTGCGGCGGCAAGGGATCGCTTCTCTCCGAAGTAATGGTGGTCTGTCGCAAGACCGAGGATGATGAATCCCGTCTCGGCAAGATCCCAATAGCCCCACAGCCGCGAATCCTCCCTGAGGCATCCAATGTAGCCGTCGGCGTCTTGCGTCTTCAGGAGCTCGTCGACGACATAATTCTTGAGTCTCAGCACTTCCGGGTCCCCCGTATAGGCTGCGAACCGCGCGGCGTATTCGATCAACTTGCCCGTGCCGACGGAATCGCCGCCCAGCTTTTTCGCGCGGAAATGGTTGAGGAACTGGTTCTCAAGCTCTATCTTGAGGAGATTGCCGTAAATGGTCAGGTCAATCCTGCGGCCGATTTCGCCACGCACCTTGATTTCACGCAGATCGATCTTCCGCCAATTGTGCGCACAATCCGGAGCCTGCGCGCCTGCCGCGTACGCTACCGCCGCCGACATCGCACAGACAAATGCAAGCAGTTTCCAGTTCATGTTGTTTGCACCTTTCGTTTCAATCTTCCGTCAATCGCCAAAGACCGTGAACTCCACGAGCCCTGGAGTGATGCCGGGCGGAGCGGAAAGAACGACAAGCCTCACGGCGTCGGCCTTGGCCTCTAGCGCTTCGCGGTAGTCCACCATGAGATCTACGTCGTTCTTGGAGGCATCAAGCCACGTCCACCATTCACCGTTCGAGCGGTACTCCACGCGGTAGCGGTAGGGGCCGGGCCTCACGCCGCGGTTCGTGTCGAGCCCGAGGTCCCGCCAAATGACGCGGAAGGAACGGATGGTGCGTTCTCCAGGGACCTCGAATACGGTCTTCGACGGCAGTCCTTCAACCGCCGACCACGTCTTGAGACTGCCGTCCGTCGCCTCAGGCCTCGCGGACTTGAGCGGTATCGCCTTCCATCCCGTATCGCCCTTCCTGCCGCTGGACGGCAGCCACTGCGGCGTCTCGGTCGCCTTCCCGACGACGATGTCGCCGTCCGGCTCGAAAAAGAGCCGGTCCTGCGCCAGAAGCCGCTCGAAACCATGGTACGCGCAAACGACCACGCAGCTGTTGATCCACCAGTCGCCGTTCCTGTCGCACCAGATCGAGCCGTGGCCTGTTCCCGTGACAAGGCCCTTCTCCGTCATGAAGAACGGATTCTTCTTCTGCGGGACGAACGGCCCGAGCGGACCCGGACCTTTCATCGCGCACCAGCAGTAGCGCGAATCCTCCGTTCCGTAGGTCGCATACGTGAGGTAGTACATGCCGTCGCGCTTGAACACCCACGCGCCTTCGATGAGGTTGACGAGCCACGGATACTTCTCCCTGTCGAATTCGACGAGGCAGACTGCCGAGCCGGGGACTAAAGCGCGACGTGGATCGGCAGGATCCAGCTCCACGCCCCAGACGGACTTCGGCTTGGCGCAGCATCCCCAGTAGAGATAGAGCCGGTCGCCGTCCACGAAGAGCGCGGGATCCAGCGTCTGCGGCATCTGCGGGTCGGACGAAAACGACTTGAGATCGAAAGCTCCCAGCGTTCTGAAAGGCCCGGTCGGCGAATCTGCGACGCTCAGCGGCCCGCCAGATGTGCAGAGGTAGTATTTGCCGCGGAACTTCGCGACGGCGGGCGCGTAGCCGGCCTCCTCCTGAACGGGAACGTGATGCCACGTCCCGCCGAAGTCCTCGCTTGTCCACATGAGTCCGGCGCTCGAATAGAGATACCACGTGTCGCCCTCCGCCAACACGACCGGATCGGCGAGTTCGCGGTACTGGCGCACCTCAGAGAGGTTGCACGCGGCCCTCGCCCAGCAGTCGCGCATCCAGCCGCTTTCTGGAATCACATCGCCGTTTCGCGCGTCGCGGCAAAGGACGCCGACGGGCGTGTCCGGGATGGGCATCGGATTGCAAAATGTCTCCGCCGCTGTCGCGGCGAATGTTGCCAGTGTTGCCAGTGTTGCCAATACCAATTTCCAATGGAGCCTAAAATCCAAATTGGATATTGGCAATTGGATCTGGCAACATTTCCTCATTGGCAACACTTTCATATTCTCATCCCCCATTCAGGAATTGCAAGTTTGGCATCGGGCAGGGGGAAGTCCTCCCCCGTGAAGAGGCCAGTCCCGAGGCGTCCGGCGCCGACGGGCTTGAAGTCCGGACGCGGCAAGGATGGCGGCGGGGCGATGCCGACGTCGCCGGTTGGCGCGTTGATCCCCCAGTATTCGCGCGGGACGAGGAAGTTGTCTTCGCAGCGGCACGGATCCGCCGCAAGGTCCGGAAAACGCGGCACCTCCGACAAAATGTTGTTGATGAAGACGAGATTCGTCGGTACGCAGTCAGCGTAGAGTTCCTTGATGCGCGTCGAGTGCGGATGAAAGACAGGCGTCTTCCGATAGCCCAGACTCGCGTCGTCATCGCACGCGAGCGAGCCGAAGATGCGGTTGCCGACAAGCGCGATGTTGTTGGAGCCCTTGAAGTGGATGGCCTTCTCGGAGAGGAAATCGTTTCCTTCGAGGAGGTTCGGCCCGTGGACGACTTCGAGGTAGAGGTCGTGCTGGTCGTTATTCCAGAAAACGTTTCCGGAAAGCCGCGTCCCCTGCGCCATCCAGTCGAGCCATACTGCGAAGCATCCGTTGTCGTGGATGCGGTTGCGTCGTATTGTCATCCCGACGGCCGCGTGTATCTTAATTCCCGCCATCTCGTATCCGGCGAATTTCTGCTTCCAGTAACAGCGCGAGATGTCGCAGTCCTCGATTGTCGACCAGACCGCGCCGAAACCGCCGCAGATGCCGGCCTGTCCGCAGTCGGAGATGCGGCAGCGACGGACCGTGTGGTGGCCTATTTCCGAAAGGTCGCGCTCCGAGAGGCGCTTGCCCCAGAGAGAAAAGCTCTGCTTCGGATCGTTCCAGAAGGAGTCGAAATCGTTGGCGCACTTGCCAAGCGTAAGCCCTGCACAGCATGAGCCGGAGATTTCGCAGTCCTCGATAGTCCAGCCGCGGCTCCAGTTCGTCCCGACGACGCCGGGCTGCTCGCCGCGCGGATGCGCCCATGTCGGGGCGGCGTCGCGGAAAACAATGCCCTTTAGCGTAATGTAGTCGCGACGCGGCGCGAGCGGATAGAAGCAGCATGGCCGCACGGCGAGTTCGGGCACGACGACGTTCGGGTCGTGCTCGAATGCGGCGACTATCAAGCCCGAGACGCGGCCCGGAATCAGCGCGGCAGTCCCCTTTTCAAGATGCGGAACGCCATGGTCGGGCGGCGCAAGGATCTCCGCGCCGACGAGGTCCAGCGGCTTCCCGCGCTGGATGAGGCGCGTGCGGAAGTGGTTCATGTCCTTCGGCAGGAACCACGCGCCCTCGATGAAGTCCGTGAAAGGATTTACGCCGCCGAAGGAATCGTAGGAAACATGCGCCTCCCAGAGTCCGTCGGGGCGTATCGTCCAGCCGCGCACCTCGTCCGCACCCGTCACGACGACGCACTCGCCCTTGGCCGAACGGTAGGTGATGGGCGCACCTTCGCGTCCGGCATTTGCGGGCTTCACCCACTCGCGGTAGACGCCTGCGCGTATCGTCACCGTATCGCCGGCCTGCGCAACCGCCGCCGCGCGGTTTATCGTCCGCCACGGACAATCCTCCGATCCTTCCGACGCGTCGTCTCCGTCCGGCGAGACGAAAAACTCACGCACGGCGGAAGCGTCTTCGTGGAACCCGATTTCAGCAGAACGACCGAACGTAGCCCACGACATCGACGCCGCCAGCAGGCAAGCAGGCATTGAAAGCCGCCACCATGACATCTTGACTGGTCTCACTTTCACGACCTTGACCCCATCACACCTTGCACATCTGGCGAATGGCGGCAAGGTCGGCTTCGCCCTGGGTGAGGCCCTTCTTCGCGGGTTTGATGCGGGAGGCAAGCTCCACGCACACGTCCACCGCCTCAGAACACTGGCGGATGAAGCGGCGCATGCGGTCGAGGGCCTCTTCCTTTGTCGTGCCGCCGTCGCAGCGCAGCATGTGGCAGTCGAACTCCACGATGCCCTTCCAGCCGCAGTCCGCTAGCGTGCGGAACATCCACACCGTCTCCTTCAGTCCCTCCGGGCCGACGAGAGGCGGGAAGTCGTCGTCGAACTGTCCCTTGATCTGCGAACCGAAGTGCAGGAACTTGAGCTTCTTGCAGGCAATCAGGTACGAGACTGTCAGGACGGAGTTGACGAGGCACATCCCCTCGTGCTGGAGGAGCTCGGGATTGACACCCCAGAAGTCCGGCTTCTTCAGCCGCGTCATGATGAAACCGACGGAATGTCCGCTCGTCGGGAGGAACATCGCGCCGCGCGGCTCGTTCGGCTTCGGCTCCACCGTTCCGCCGACATAGTTTCTGAGGCCCTTCGCGGCGATGTAGTCCGTGACATGGTTGAGGCCTTCCGCGAGCCAGTCGTAGCAGTGCCTGAAGTCACATGCGGGATAGCTCTCGAATCCGTCCCTCGCCACCCAGTAGACGTAGTGCCTCGCGCCGAGAAACGCGCCGATGCGGAGCGTACGCTCCACCTTCTTCGCGGCGAGCGCGCGGATCTTCGGGTCGGGGTTGCAGAGCCCGCCCGCGCGGAACATCGGATGTCCGTGCAGTGAGCATA
>JAGCPM010000106.1 GCA_017965685.1 Kiritimatiellia bacterium
GGACGCAACTGAGGGCGGGCAAGGCGGGATTTCGCATACTCGGCTGCGCGTTCCTTCTCGGTCTCGGGCCGTGGCGCAGGGAAGCGGCGAGCCTTGCGGCGCACGCATTCTACCTGATGAAGGAGTGCTACGAATCGAAGGTGCAGTTCGCGTTCCCGCGATTCTGCCAGGTCGAGGGCGGATTCGTTCCGCCTTGCCCAGTGAGCGAGGACGAGGTGGACCAGATGATGCTCGCCTTCAAGATAGTTTTTCCGCACTGCTGCATGACCGTTTCCACGCGCGAGGCGCCGGCCTTCCGCGACTACATAGTGCAGTACGCGGCGGACAACATGTCGGCCGGTTCGCGTGTGACACCGGGCGGGTACGCCGTTCTCGAAAAGGAGAACGTGAAGGATGTAGCGCAGTTCACCCTGACCGATACGCGCAAGCCCGCCGAAGTCTATGACGCCATTCGCGCGCACGGCCAGGAGGTCGTGTTCAAGAACTGGGACAACAGGATTTGACGCCAATGGAAAATTTCGGTTTCTATCTGGTCATGACCAACCCTGTCGTCGGCTACGAAGAGTGCGCGAGGGCGGCGGTCAAGGCGGGCGTGAAGATAATCCAGCTGCGCATGAAGCATACGGCGCGAGAGGAGATTCTAGCCGAGGCGTGCAAGGTGCGCTCCGTCACCAAGGGCACGGGAACGCTGTTCATAGTGAACGACGACCCTTCCATCGCCGCCGAAGCCGGGGCCGACGGGGTGCATGTTGGCCAGTCGGACATGGCGGTTGGCGAGGTGCGCCGACTGTATCCTTCGCTCAGGATAGTCGGGCTTTCCACCCACAGCATGGCGCAGGCGGAAGCGTCGTTGAAAGCGAAGCCGGACTACATCGGCGTAGGCCCGGTCTACGCGACCCCGACCAAGGACATCCCCGACCCGACGCTTGGGGTGGAAACCGCAATAGCGATGGCGAATGCGGTGCCGTATCCGGCGGTATGCATAGGGGGGCTCGACTACGCGAGGGCCAAGGCGCTGGTCTCGGCCGGCGCGAAGAACTTTTCCGTCGTCAGGGCCGTTTGCCAGTCGCCCGATCCATACGCCGAGATGGTCAGGTTGAAGGCGCTATGCTGAAGGTCGTGGGCAGAATCCCCGCGGGCAAGTTCCATTTTGCCTGCAGCGGAGGCTCGGACAGCATGGTCTTTCTCGACTTCCTGCTGAGGTACCCGCAAAACAGATTCGACGTGCTGCATTTCAACCATGGCACGAAATACTGCGACGAGGCCGAGCGGTTCGTGACGGAATTCTGCAGGAAGCGCGGCATCGTCTGCAAGGTCGGCCGCATAGCGCGCGAAAGGAAGAAGGGCGAATCGCAGGAGGAATTCTGGCGCAACGAGCGATACAGGTTCTTCTCGAAATACAAGCGGCTGCCGATTGTGACCTGCCACCATCTGGGGGATGTCGTGGAGACGTGGATAATGTCGGCACTGCACGGCGAGGCGAAGCTCATCCCCTACCGCAACGCGCGCTACAACATAATAAGGCCGTTTCTGGCGACGCCGAAGTCCGATATCGAGGATTGGGCCAGGCGGCACAAGATAAGGCACGTAGTGGACGGCAGCAACCTGGATACCTCGCTCAAGCGCAATCTTGTGCGGCTGGAGATGATGCCGCTCGTGCTACAGGTGAATCCGGGCATAGAGAAGGTCCTCGCGAAGAAGATTCTCTCGGCTGCGTCCGCAATCGGCGGCTAGGGGAATTCTATTTTGCGCTTGGCGGGCTTTTCCCCTGGAAGGCGGTAGTGGTTTTCCGCTTTTAGGCGCGAAATGAGGGAAGCGACTCCACGTGTCCACTGCGCCGAGTAGGGCGGGTTGTAGCGCTTGCCGAACTTGGCTAGGTCGCCGTCGTAGTGACGCTTGACGGTTCCCGCCGCCCACATGGCCTGGATGTAGAAAGACTTGTATCCATCCCGGTACCGGTGCGCGGGGTGCCCGTTATCCATCGGACCGCCCACTCCGAATTCGAGTCCGGGCCTGCCGTTTTCGTGGCGGCGGATTGCGGCGAGGAGCCAGGTGGATTCCTCGTCGAGGTCGTAGTTCACGGCGACCTCGCGGATCATCTTCCACTCTCGCTCGGGCAGAATGGGCTGCTTGGCGGCGGCGCCGGGCGCGGGGGCGGCGAGAGCGACAACCAAGGCGGCGATAAATCCGATTGTGTTTCTTTTCATACCGCAAGTATATCAAATTCCCGAGCGCCGCGCAAGGGGCATGCGGTGGAACGCTTGACCGTGCGCGCCGCAAAATGATATACTATACCATTCATTTACAAGGAGAAGAAAAACATGCTGCTTTTGACAGGTTGCGACGCGTATTCGCCCTTCAGAATAGAGGCGCTCAAGAGCGCGATGGCTGCGCTTGACCCGGAAGCCGGAAGTATGGCGTTCACGGCGAAATGGGTCTATGCGCTGCAGATGGACTACGACCGCTACGACGAGCGCGATCTCGAGCGCGCGGCGATACTCCTCAACGCCACCGGCCACGGCGAGGCGGCAATCGAGTCGAAGATGAAGAACCGCGCATTCTTCGTGACGCCGAGGAAGGGAACAATTTCGCCGTGGAGTTCGAAGGCGACCGATATATTCCACAACTGCGCTCTCAACTCCATCAAGCGCGTAGAGAGGGGGATGCTCTTCACGTTCGCGGAGCCGCTGCCCGAAAAGTGCCGCGCCGCGCTCTATGACAAGATGACCGAAGGAGTCTACGATTCGATAACGGACCTTTTCATGGTGGACGAGCCGCGCAAGGGGCGGACGTACGACGTTCTAGGCAAGGGCGTCGAGGCGATACGCGAGGCGAACGCGGAAATCGGCCTTGCGATCAGCGAGGAGGAGATGGAGTACCTCGCGAAAAGCTTCGCGGCGGCCGGCAGGAACCCGACCGACACCGAGCTCGTCATGTTCGGCCAGGTCAATTCCGAGCACTGCCGCCACAAGATATTCGGCGCGAAGTTCATCATCGACGGCAAGGAGATGCCCGAGTCGCTTTTCGGAATGATAAAGAACACCCACGCGAAGAGGCCGCAGGATACGCTTTCAGCGTACAAGGACAATTCGTCCGTGGTGAAAGGCTTCCCGACCGACATCTTTTCTATCGACCCGAAAACGAACGGCTACGGTTTCAAGCGCGGGCAGCTCGAGCAACTGATGAAGGTGGAGACGCACAACCACCCGACGGCGATTTCGCCCTATCCCGGCGCGGCCACGGGCGTCGGCGGCGAGATACGCGACGAAGCGGCGACCGGCGCGGGTTCACGTACTGTGGCGGGCATCGCAGGATTTATGGTATCGAACCTCGACATACCCGGCTATCCCCAGCCGTGGGAGAGAGTCTTCGCCGAAAAGCCTTCCCGCCTGGCCACAGCACTCCAGATAATGATCGACGGCCCGATAGGCGGCGCGGCGTTCGGCAACGAATTCGGGCGTCCGCAGCTTTGCGGCTTCTTCCGCACGTACGAGGGCGAGGTCGCCGGTGAATTGCGGGGCTACCACAAGCCCATCATGCTCGCGGGCGGCATGGGCGTCATCAGCAATTCGCAGGTGCAGAAGAAGGACGTCAAGGTCGGCGCGCTCATCGTGCAGATCGGCGGTAGCGCGATGAGGATAGGTCTCGGCGGCGGCGCGGCGAGTTCGATGATGACGGTAACCAATTCCGAGGCGCTCGACTTCAACAGCGTCCAGCGCGGCAACGCCGAAATGCAGCGGCGCTGCCAGGGCGTGATCGACGCGTGCGCGTATCTCGGCAAGGCCAATCCCATAGTCTCGATACACGACATCGGAGCGGGCGGGCTTTCCAACGGCTGCCCGGAACTCGTTGAGGCCACCGGCGGCAGGTTCGAGCTTCGCGAGGTGCACAACGAAGAGCCCTCGATGAACCCGATGGAGATATGGTGCTGCGAAGCGCAGGAAAGGTACGTGCTCGCGCTCAAACCGGAGGCGAAGGATTTCTTCACCGCGCTCTGCGAGAGGGAAAGATGTCCCGTGGCGTACATAGGGGTTGCGACCGGCGACGGGCAGCTGGTGCTGCACGATTCGCACTTCGGCGACAATCCGATAGACATGGATATCAAAGTCCTCCTCGGCAAGCCGCCCAGGATGGTCCGCGACGTGAAGAGGACCGCAAAGAAGCTTGGGAAAACGTCGTTCGCGGGCGTGAGGCCGACGGATGCGCTTATGAGGGTGCTGCATCTGCCGGCGGTCGCGGACAAGACGTTCCTTATAACGATCACCGACCGCAGCGTCACCGGGCGTGTTGCGCGCGACCAGATGTGCGGCCCCTACCAACTGCCGGTTTCCGACGTCGCGGTGGCCGCGATGGGCTACAAGACGAACAAGGGCCAGGCCATGGCGACAGGCGAAAGGACGCCTATCGCGCTAATGGACGGTCCCGCGTCCGGAAGGATGGCCGTAGCCGAGGCGATAATGAACCTCGCCGCCGCCGATGTAGGCGACATATCGCAGATAAGGCTTTCCGCCAACTGGATGGCGCCTTGCGGCGAACCGGGCGAGGACGCAATACTCTACGATACCGTCAAGGAGGTAGGACTAGACTTCTGCCCGGCGCTTGGAGTGTCGATTCCCGTCGGCAAGGACAGTTGCTCGATGCACACCGTCTGGACCGATTCAAAGGGAGTGGGTCACAAGCAGGTGGCGCCGCTGTCGCTCGTCGTGAGTTCATTCGCGCCCGTAGATGACGTCAGAAAGACCCTAACGCCGGACCTCAAGCCTGACGGAAAAGATGGTTCGCGCCTAATCTATGTTGATCTCGGCAATGGGGAAAAGCCCCTCGGCGCGACCGCCCTGGCGCAGGTGTATTCGCAACTCGGCGATACACATGCGGATATCGACGCCGCGAAGCTCAAGGCCTTCTTCAACGCGATGCAGCAGATCGTGAAGGGGTCGCTCGCGATGGCGTACCACGACGTTTCCGATGGCGGAGTCGCGACGACTCTCGTCGAGATGGCGATTGCCGGCGGAAGGGGAATCGAGGCGAGATTGCCGGATGGCGACGCGCTGGGAGTGCTCTTCAGCGAACAGCCCGGAGCGGTACTGCAGGTCTCCGGCGGAAACGCGGCAAAGGTTATGGCAATATTCGCGAAGGCTGGGGTCGCCGCGTTCGATCTCGGGGCTGTTCCCGCCGCGCCTTGCAGAAGGTTTGCGCTCTGGACAGGCGCGAGGAAGGCGATAGAGACCGACATCACGGCGCTGAGGCGCGCGTGGAGCGAGACGACCTACAGAATGCAGGCTCTCAGGGACAACCCGAAGTGCGCGAAGGAAGAGTACGACAATGCGCTCGACGAAGCCGATCCCGGGCTTCAATTCCGCCTCACCTACGATCCGGACGAGAAGGTCGCAAAGGCTAAGGGTGCGAACGGACCCGCGCCGAAGATGGCGATACTGCGCGAGCAGGGCGTGAACGGACACATCGAGATGGCGGCCGCATTCGCGCTGGCCGGTTTCGATTGCCGCGACGTCCACATGAGCGATCTTGTGGCGGGGCGCGTCGATCTGAATGATTTCCAGGGACTGGTCGCCTGCGGCGGATTCAGCTACGGCGACGTTCTTGGCGCGGGATCGGGCTGGGCGAGAAGCATTCTCTTCAACGACCGCCTGCGCGAAATGTTCAGGGCGTTCTTCCACAGGCCGGACACCTTCTCGCTCGGGGTGTGCAACGGTTGCCAGATGCTTTCGCAACTCAAGGACATCATACCCGGCGCCGACAAGTGGCCGAAGTTCGCGAGGAACGTCTCGGAGCAGTTCGAGGCGCGCTACGCGACGGTTGAGATAGAGGAAAGCCCGAGCATCTTCTTCAAGGGCATGGCCGGCTCGCGCCTGCCGATAGCGGTCGCGCACGGCGAGGGCAGGGTGTGGACGGAAGGTTTCGCGCCGCAAATCTGCGCCGCGCATTACGTGGACGGCAGGGGCAGGGCGACGATGCGCTACCCATACAACCCCAACGGCTCGATCGGCGGCCAGACGGCCTTCACGAGCTGGGACGGCAGGGCCACGATAATGATGCCGCATCCCGAGCGCGGATTCAGGGCGTGCCAGCTTAGCCACAATCCAGGCGTGTTCAAGGAGGACGGTCCGTGGATGAGGATGTTCAGGAACGCCTATGCCTGGGCGACCGGAGCGGCCGATGCCGACAAGGGCATCAATTGAAGCTAAGACGAATGGAGCATCAAATGTTCAAGAACGTATCGAACAAGGTGGCCTTCCCGAAAATGGAGGAGGAGATACTGGCCTTCTGGCGTGACGATTCGACTTTCGAAAAGTCGCTCAAACGAAACGAAGGGAAGAAGCGCTACAAATTCTACGACGGACCGCCTTTCGCGACTGGCTTGCCGCACTACGGCCATCTTCTGGCTGGAACGATAAAGGACATAGTGCCGCGCTACCAGACGATGCGCGGAAAGTATGTCGAAAGGCGCTTCGGCTGGGATACGCACGGACTGCCGATCGAGGCGCTCGCGCAGGAGGCGCTCGGAGTCTCGGGCGCGCACGAGATAAAGGCTCTCGGGATAGACAAGTTCAACGAGCAGTGCCGTTCGATGGTGCTCAAATATGTCGGCGAATGGCGCAAGACCGTGACGCGCATGGGCCGCTGGGTTGATTTCGACAATGACTACAAGACGATGAATCCCGACTTCATGGAGACCATCTGGTGGGTCTTCAAGCAGCTTTGGGAGCAGGGGCGCGTCTACAAGTCGCACCGTATAATGCCCTACAGCTGGAAGCTTTCGACGCCGCTTTCCAACTTCGAGGCCGGCAGCAACTACAAGGACGTGCAGGACCCGACGGTTACGGTAAGGACTAGGCTTCTCGATTCTCTCGGAAAGCTGGACAGTCTCGATGGCACGATCTACCTCCTCGTCTGGACGACGACCCCTTGGACGCTTCCCGAGAACCTCATGATGTGCGTGGGCGCGGACATAGACTACGTGGCGGTGCGCGATCTGACAGACGATGCTCGCCCAGTCTACTTGATGGCCAAGGCGCGGCTCCCCGCGATATTCAAAAAGCCGGAGCAGTACGAGATTGCCGCCGAGCTCAAGGGCAGCGAGATGAAAGGCTGGGAGTACGAGCCGATATTCCCGTATTTCGCCGACAAGCGCGAAGAGGGTGCATTTAGGGTTCTCAACGACGATTACGTCACCACCGACGACGGCGTGGGTATAGTCCACATTGCCCCGGCCTACGGCGAGGATGACTTCCGCGTGTGCAAGGAGGCGGGGATGAACGCCTTCGTCGATCCGCTCGACGAAAGCTGCGCCTTCACGGACGCCATACCGGAGTTCAAGGGCCGCTTCTGCAAAGACTGCGACAAGGACATAATAAAGCTCCTCAAGGCGAGCGGCAAGCTCGTCCACCAGGCGACGATAACGCACTCCTATCCTTTCTGCGACCGGACCGACACACCGCTCATATATCGCGCGATCGACGCGTGGTACGTCAGGGTGGAGGACCTCCACGAAAGGCTCGCGAAGAACAACAAGACCGTGCACTGGACGCCCGAGTACGTCGGCGACAAGAGGTTCGGAAACTGGCTGGAGGAGGCTCGTGACTGGAACATAAGCCGCAACAGATTCTGGGGCAGCTGCATACCGGTTTGGGTCAACGACGACAACCCGGACGACATGATATGCGTGGGCTCCACTGCCGAACTGGAGGCGCTTTCCGGCGTGAAGGTGACCGACCTCCACAAGCATTTCGTCGACAAGATAGTTATCAAGAAGGACGGCAAGACCTACCACAGGACGCCTGAAGTGCTCGACTGCTGGTTCGAGTCCGGCTCGATGCCATACGCGCAGCAGCATTACATGGGGGAGCAGGGCGTAGACCAGTTCTTCCCGGCTGACTTCATCGCCGAAGGCCTTGACCAGACGCGCGGCTGGTTCTACACACTGATGGTGCTCGGAACCTGCCTTTTCGACAAGAGCCCCTACAAGAACGTTATCGTCAACGGACTCGTGCTGGCCGAAGACGGAAAGAAGATGTCGAAGCGGCTCAAGAACTATCCGGACCCGAGCCTCATGCTTGACACTTACGGCGCGGACGCGATAAGGCTGTACATGATCTACTCGCCGGTCGTGAGAGCCGAGAACCTCAAGTTCTCCGAGGCGGGCGTGAAGCAGCTCATGCGCGATTTGCTGATACCTTGGTGGAACGCATATTCCTTCTTCGTCACGTACGCGAACGTGGACGGATTCCATGACGAGGAGGTCGTCTACCCCGAGAGCGAAAACGTGCTGGACAGGTGGATAGTGAGTTCCATCGAGACCTTGATAGCGGACGTCACGGCGGCTATGGACGCCTACGACCTGCAGAAGGCGGTGAGGCCCTTCGTCAAGTTCATTGAAGATTTGACGAACTGGTACATTCGCCGCTCGAGGAGGCGCTTCTGGAAGTCGCAAAACGACGGCGACAAGATTTCCGCATACAGGACGCTCCGCTACGCGCTCGTGCAGCTCGCGAAGGTGGCGGCACCGTTCACGCCTTTCATCGCCGAGGAGATATACCGCAACCTCAAGGGCAAGAGCGACCCGGAAAGCGTACATCTCTGCGATTTCCCCGAGGCGAATGCGGCTGCGCGCGACACAGCGCTCGAGGAGCGCATGGCGGCAGTGCAGAGGGTCGTTGAGCTCGGCAGGCGCCTTAGGGCAGACAACGATCTCAAGGTGCGCCAACCGCTCACCAAGGTTTCCGTGGCGCTGGCGGACGTGAAAGGCCTCGAAGACCTTATCACCGACGAGCTCAACGTGAAGAGCGTGGAATATGTCGCGGACGAAAAGGCGCTTTGCGAGGTCAGCTACAAGGCCAACTTCAAGACGCTCGGCAAGAAGTGTGGACCGAAGATGAAGGCTGTCGCGGCCGCGATAGCCTCCGCGAAGGAAATGCCCGCGGAAGTCGAAGGAATCGCGCTTGACGAAAGCGACGTGATCGTAACCCGCACCCCGAAGGCGGGAATGGTGGTGGCCTCGGCGGAAAATACCGTGGTCGCGCTCGACACGACACTGACGCCCGAGCTGGTCGAGGAAGGCCTTGCGCGCGAATTCGTCAGCCGCGTACAGGCCATGCGCAAGGAGGCCGACTACTGCGTCACCCAACGGATCGCCGTCAAGGTGGAGTGCGATGCGGAAGTGAAATCAGCGCTCGAGAAGCACGCCTCCTACATCGAGAACGAAACGCTCGCTGACGCCATTCTTTTCGAACCCGTCGACGCGGGCGATACCGATCTCAACGGACACAACGCCAAAATCGAAACGAGGCCGACAGATGCGTAAACCGCCATTCGACAGGAAGTGGATAGAGGAGACCGCACAAAAGTGGCCGACTCCGTTCCATGTGTACGATGCCGCCGCGATAAGGGATAACGCGAAGAGGCTGAGAAAAGCCTTTTCGTGGAACGCGGGATTCAGGGAATATTTTGCGGTGAAGGCCACTCCGAATCCGCATATAATGCGCCTTCTGCAGGAGTTCGGCTTCGGTAGCGACTGCTCGTCGATGGCCGAACTTGTCCTTGCAGAGAAGGTCGGGAACGTCGGTGACGCTATAATGTTCACCTCGAACGATACTCCGGCCGAAGAGTTCGCGAAGGCGTGGGAGCTAGGTGCGATAATCAACCTGGACGACATTGCGCACTGGCCGTTCCTGAAGAGCGTGGTGGGCGACGTTGACTGGACCGGCCGCATAATGTGCTGCCGGTACAATCCGGGCCCTCTCAAGGGCGGCAACGCGATAATCGGCAAGCCAGAAGAAGCCAAGTACGGCTTCACGAAGGAGCAGCTTTTCGAGTGCTACAAGGCCATGAAGGAATCCGGCGTCAAGCGCTTCGGGCTCCACGCGATGGTCGCCTCGAACGAGCTCGACCCCGAATACATAATTGACACGGCCAAGATGCTCTTCGCCTTGGCCGGCGAGCTGCACGACGCGCTCGGGATAGATTTCGAGTTCGTCAACATCGGCGGCGGAATAGGCATTCCCTACAAGCCGGACCAGAATGCGATGGACCTGGAGAGGGTCGGCAAGGGAATAGAGGCCGCATACAGAGAAATGATTGCGGCGAAGGGCATGGACCCGCTGAAGCTATACATGGAATGCGGCAGGTGCATACCCGGCCCCTACGGATATCTCGTCGCCAAGGTGCGCCACATAAAGAACACCTACAGGATGTATGCGGGGCTCGATGCCTGTATGTCAAACCTGATGCGTCCCGCCATCTACGGCGCCTACCACGAGATCGTCGTTCCTGGCAAGGAAAATTCGACCGAGACGACGATATACGACGTGACCGGTTCCCTTTGCGAGAACAACGACAAGTTCGCGGTGCAGCGAGTGCTGCCGGTCCTGGAACCGGGCGACTATGTCGTGATCTGCGACGCTGGCGCGCACGGACATGCGATGGGCTTCCAGTACAACGGAAAGCTCAGGAGCGCGGAGCTTCTTCTCGAGGCGGGCGGCAAGGTTCGCGAGATAAGGCGCGCCGAAACCCTAGACGACTACTTCGCGACTCTGGACTTCGGCGGACTTTGATGCAATCCGAGCTCCTATCGCCCGCAGGGGATTTCCAGACCGCGCTCGCCGCATTCGAGGCGGGCGCGGACGCGGTATACTGCGGGCTGGGCGACTATTCGGCCAGGGCTTACGCGAATAACCTTTCGATGGACGAGTTGCGGCTTCTCGTCCGTATCGCGAGGGCGAAAGGGAAGAAGGTCTACGTAGCCTTCAACACCCTTGTCGAAGAAAGCGAACTCGATGGCGCGGTTCGGCAGCTCGCGATGATAGAGGATTCCGGCGCGGACGCGATAATTGTGCAGGATCTTGGCATCGCGAGGATAGCGCGGAAGATGTTCCCGCGCCTCGCCTTGCACGCCTCCACGCAGCTCGTCGCGCACAATCTCGAAGGAGTGCTTGCGCTTAAGGAGCTCGGGTTTTCGCGGGTGGTCCTCGCCAGAGAGCTTACGCTCGTCGAGGTGGAGTCCATTGCGAAGCGTTGCGGAATCGAGATAGAGTGCTTCATTCACGGCGCGCTTTGCTATTCGATATCGGGGCTTTGCATGTATTCGGCGCTTGAGAAGGGCAGGAGCGGCAATCGCGGCAGGTGCGCGTATTGCTGCCGGCTCGCGCACGATGACGGCAAGGGCGGCAAGACCTATCCTTTCTCGATGAAGGACCTTCGGCTGGGGAAGGATACGCTCCGTCTCGTCGAGGCCGGCGTGAAGAGTCTCAAGATAGAAGGTCGCATGAAAAGTGCCGTTTACGTGGCGAGCGTCACCAGGTACTACCGCCAGATACTCGACGGTACAAAGGGCGTCACCCTTCAGGATCTCGAAACGGTCTTTTCGCGCAGGACGACGAAACTTTATCTTGACGGCGAGCCGGAGGAATCGCCGATAGATCCCGTCAGTCTGGGGCATCTGGGCGCGGAGATAGGAGTTGTCAAGCGCGTCACGAAGGATAGACGCGGCGAAGCTTTCATGCGCTTTCATGCGATGCGAGCCCTGGAGAAGCACGACGGGCTTCAGTTCGCGGCGAAGGAAGGCGGCAAGCCGCGCGGATTCGGCATCGGCGAGATGAGAAGGGCGATATCCCGGGCGCCGGTTTTCGAGGTCGCTGCCGGCGCGGATGTTGAGGTGATGCTGCCGGAAGGCTTCGAGGTCGAACCGGGCGAGAAGATATACTGCTCGATGTCCAACGCCGTGAAAAGAATGTTTGCCGTGCCGTCGGTGCGGCCGGAGGATTATCCCGGCGTAAACACGATAGACGTGGAGCTTTCTATTTTCCCGGCAGAAGTGGTTGCGAACGGCGTCGCAGTGAAGGGCGCGTTTGGGAAGGCAAAGAATCCCGAAGCGACTTTCGAGGCGGCCAAGAAGGCTTTCTCAAAA
>JAGCPM010000107.1 GCA_017965685.1 Kiritimatiellia bacterium
CGATGTGCTGCACGACCCCGAGATCGTGCGTGATGAACAGCATGGAAAGCCCCAATTTGCGCTTCAAATCGGCGAGGAGGTCGAGGACCTGCGCCCTGATCGTGAGGTCGAGAGCCGAAACAGCCTCGTCGCAGATGAGTATCTCCGGTTTGAGCGCGATGGCCCGCGCGATGCAGATTCTCTGCCTCTGGCCGCCGGAAAATTCGTGCGGGTAACGGTCGAAGGCCGATTCGTCCATTCCCACCGCGCGAAGGAGTTCGCAAGCCTTCGCCCTCGATTCGGCCTTTGTCGCGAGGCCGTGGAAAATCATCCCCTCGGTCAGTATCTCGCGCACCGTGTGGCGCGGATTGAGCGACGCATTGGGGTCCTGGAAGACGACCTGCACCTTGCGCCTGTACGCCATCATATCCGCCTTGCCGAGCTTCGAGATGTCCATTCCGCCGACTTTGATCGTTCCGCCCGTCGGCTTGTTCAGGAGAAGTATCGCGCGCGAGGTGGTGGACTTTCCGCAGCCCGACTCGCCCACGATTCCCAAAGTCTCGCCGCGCTTCAGCACAAAGCTCACGCCGTCGACGGCCTTGACATACCCCGCAGTAAGCGCCAGCACGCCCTTCTTTATCGGGAACCACACTTTGAGGTTTTCAACCTCCAGCACGTTTTCTTGTTCGCTCATCCTCTGTATCCTTCTATTACCGTCTGTTTTGCCGTTTTCGACTGTCTTGGATAGTCAAGCGTATAATGGAGACCCCGCGACTCGCGCCGCTTCTGCGCGCACTTGACAATCAGCTCCGCGCACACCGCGAGGTTCCTCAGTTCCAGCGTATCGGGCGTAACGAGATAGCGGAAATAGTAGTCCCTTATCTCGCGCCGCAGGGTCTTTAGCCTGTGCGCCGCCCTCGCGAGCCGCTTGTTCGTCCTCACGATTCCGACATAGTCCCACATGAGCCGCCGTATTTCGTCCCACATGTGTGCAACCAGCACGGCCTCGTCCGGCGGAACGGCGTTGCCGATCTTCCAGTTCGGGATTTCGACCGCAACCTTCGCCTCGGGATGCGCCGCGAGCCGTGCCGCGGTAAGCCGCGCGCAGACTAGCGCCTCCATTAGAGAATTGCTCGCCAGCCTGTTCGCGCCGTGAAGGCCCGTGGACGCGCATTCGCCGACCGCAGAAAGACCTTCGATCGAGGTTCGCCCGTCAGTCGAGGCCTGTATTCCGCCGCAGGTGTAGTGTGCCGCCGGAACGACCGGAATGAGGTCCTTTGCCATATCTATCCCGAACTCGAGGCACTTCGCGTAGATGTTGGGGAAGCGCTCCGTGAGATACTTCCGGCCCTTCTTGCGTATGTCGAGGTACATGCAGTCGTCACCGGTGCGCTTCATCTCGCTGTCGATGCTCCGCGCCACGATATCCCTCGGCGCGAGCGACCCCCTCGGGTCGTACTTGTGCATGAACTTTCTGCCGCGCTTATCCACAAGTTCGGCTCCCTCGCCGCGCACGGCCTCTGAAATCAGGAATCGTCTCGCCTGCGGATGGAAAAGGCATGTCGGATGGAACTGCATGAATTCCATGTTCTCGATTCTGGCTCCCGCCCTCCACGCAAGCGCGATTCCGTCGCCGCTTGCCGTATCCGGGTTGCAAGTGTAGAGGTAAACCTTGCCGCAGCCGCCAGTCGCGAGTATGGTATTGGGCGAGCGTATCGCGTATATCTCGCCCGACTCCTTGTCCATCACGTACGCGCCAAGGCACCTGTTGGCACCCGGCATACCGAGTTTCCTCGTCGTGACGAGATCTATGACGATTGTATTTTCGCGGTACTCGATTCCGTTCTTCTTGAGGCGCCTTATCATAGCGGCCTCGCACTTCTCGCCGGTTATGTCGCCCGCGTGGAATATCCGCCTCGCGCTGTGGCCGCCTTCGCGAGTCAGATCCCATGAGCCGTCCGCCTTCTTCGCGAACTTCACGCCGCAGTCGATGAGGTCGTGTATCCCTTCCGGCGCGTGCTCGCATATCTCGTGCACCACGGGGCTCTTCCCGAGCCAGGCCCCGGCGATCATAGTGTCTCTGGCGTGCTTGTCGAATGTGTCCCCGCCGTCCATCACACAGCATATTCCGCCCTGCGCGAAGTTGGTGTTGCAATCCGCGAGTTTCGCCTTCGTCGCGACAATCACCTTGCCGTAGCTGGCGAGGTGCAGCGCGCTCATGAGGCCGGCCATGCCCGACCCCACCACGAAATAGTCGCAGTCCACCGTCTTCATTCTCTTCAAAGCGAATACTCCTTGCAGTCCTTGTACTGGTCGGTGTCGCCGACCTCGTCCTTCAGCTTCGCGAGGACATCCTTGAGATACTCTATCCTCTCGGCGAACTCGACCCTTCCGTACGCGTTGTTCAGTTCCTCCGGATCGCACTCCAGATCGAAGTATTCCCACTCGTCGCGCTTGTAGTAGTATACGAGCTTGTCGCGCTTCGTCCTTACCCCATACCACGCGGCAGTGGAGTGTTCGCCACCCTCAACGTAATACCTGCAGTAGCATGCGTCGCGGCCCTTGGACGCATCGCCTTCCAGCGCGCCGAGGAACGATTCGCCCTGCATCGCCTCCGGTCTGGCCGCGCCAGCGATGTCAAGAAATGTCGGCGCGAAGTCGATGTTCGCGAAAAGCCCCTTGCAAACGCTCCCCGGCCTGATCAGCGCGGGACACTTGCAGAGGAACGGCATCTTGAGCGACTCCTCCATTATGAACCGCTTGTCGTACAGCCCGTGGTCGCCCAGGAAAAATCCCTGGTCGGAAGTATATATGACGAGCGTATCCTTCGCCACGCCCTTCTCCTCCAGAAACGCGTTCATCTCGCCAACGGAATCATCCACAGACTGCACGACAGCGAGATAGTCCTGCATGTATCTCAGATACGCGAACGCCGTCTTCGCCCTGTCGTCCATTCCCTCGGGCCAGTCGTCCACGAACACGCCATCCGCATTCTTCTTCCCTTCGTATTTCCTGCCTTCGAACTCGAACTCGCCGCCATCCCTGAAATACTCGGCGATCTTGAGGTCCAGACCTGGACGGAAATGATTGAGGATCGTCATGGCCGTAGTTTTTATCGGCGTGGCCCTGCCCTCCCAGGTGTCGAAGAGAGTATCCGGCGGCGGAATGTCCTTCAGGGTCTTCTTTCTGAACTGGGCCTTGTATTTTTCCGCGGGAATCCAGTTCCTGTGCGGCGCCTTGTGGTGCATCATCGCGAAGAAAGGCTTGCCGCTATCTATGGCGCCGCCGATGATCTCCTTCGTGCACTTCGTTATGTTCTCCGTCGCGTACTCGCCCGGGTATTCCTTCTTCACGTAGGCGGTATTTTCTTCGTTGCGGGTCCAGAACCAAGGGTCGCGGTAGACTCCCTGCCCGGCGTAGACCATCCACTTGTCCCAATCGGAATTCCTGACGGTGGCGGGGCCGCCGCAATGCCACTTGCCGATGAACGCCGTGTAGTAGCCGGCCTCGCGCATATAGCCGCCGATCGTCTCGATGTCCGGCGAGATGTCGTTGAACACCGGAACTCCGTTCTTGTGGGAATACCTGCCCGTCAATATGCCTGCGCGCGAAGGGGTGCAGATCGGATTGGTGCATACGACATCCGTGAAGATCATGCCCTCCTTGGCGAGCGCGTCAATGTGGGGGGTCCTGTTCACCTTGCTGCCGTAGGCCGAGATGGCGTGTGCAGCGTGGTCGTCGCTCATTATGAAAAGTATGTTGAGCCTCTTCGCCCTCGCCTGGGCCATGAGAGGACCGGCGAACGGCACGGCCGCGCACGTGGCGAGGCCCTTGAGGAAGTTTCTGCGCGTCGTTTTCATGTAATTTCCTCCAACAAGGCCTTGAGAATGCCGGTCGCGCATATTGCGGCCGTTTCCGACCTCAAAATCGTCTTCCCGAGGCTGACCCCGGTCGCGACCTCCGCGAGCGCAGCTTTCTCGGCATCGGTAAAATCGCCCTCCGGTCCTATCGCTATTCCGTAGGCTCTGTCCGGCCGGCGGGGAGCCGAACCGAACGCACCGATAATTGAAGGCTCCGCGCCGATCACCCCGGCAAAGACATCCATCCCGCGCATCATTGCGACCGCATCCGGGAAATCGACTGCGTCCGGAACCTCCATCGTCCACATGGCGCCGGACTGTCTAGCGGCCTCTTCGGCTATCTTGCGCCACCTTTCGCCCTTTGCCGCCCTTTCGCCCGGCGCAAGCCTTACGACCGTCCTTTCGGATATGACCGGCACGAGCCGTCTTATCCCCAGCTCGGCGGACTTCTCTATCGTCCAATCCCACCGCGAGCCCTTCGTCACGCACGCGAAAAGCGTGACATCCGCGCCGGATCGCGCCTCCTCACGGACCGTTCCCGCCGCAATGACGCTCTTCGCCGCCGCGGAATACCGGTATGCGCGGGCACGGCCCCGCCCGTCGAAGAGCTCTATCTCTTCGCCGTCTTTCGGACGTATTGCCCTGAGGTGCGCCCGCTGCCCCGAATCGAGCGGCGGTGCATCTTCCAGCAGCGTCTCCGTTCTGGCCGGTAGTCTATGCATCGACACGGGTATTATATCAAATACCCGTGCCATGCCGCAAGCGGCAATTTCAGCCGAAAGATTCAGTCCGCCGCTATTTCACCACGCGCACGCGGATGACGGCCTCGCTGCGCGCGAGCTCGTCCACGATCGCAACGGGCGCGGGAGAGTCGATGTCGATGAGCGTGTAGGCGACTTCGCCGCGGCTCTTGTTCGCAATCGAGTCGATGTTTATCTTCGCCTTGCCGAGTATGGAGGTGAAGGTTGCAATCATGTTCGCCTCGTTTTTGTGGCATATCGCGAGCCGCCCCGCCTTCGTCGGAACCCCGAGAGAGCACGGCGGATAGTTCACCGAGTTCACTATGTTTCCGTTCTCGAGGAAATCCCTCATCTCCTTCACCGCCATAACCGCGCAGTTGTCCTCGGCCTCTTCCGTCGAAGCGCCGAGATGCGGAATGACGATGCAGTCCTTCTTGCCGGCCACAGTCGAATTCGGAAAGTCGGTTACGTACTTGCGGACCTTGCCGGACTCGAGCGCGGCGAGCATGTCCTTCTCGTCCACGAGAACGTCCCTCGCGCAGTTGATCACGACGACGCCCTTCTTCATGAGCCCGATTGCATCCGCGTTGATCATGCCCTTGGTGGATTCGAGAGCCGGGACGTGTATCGTTATGAAATCGCAGTCCCTGTAGATAGTCTCCACGTTCTTGCAGTGCTTCACGGAACTTGAAAGCTTCCACGCCGCATCGACCGAAAGGTACGGATCGTAGCCGTAGACTTCCATTCCCAGGCCGATCGCCGCATTCGCGACCTTCTGGCCGATAGCGCCAAGCCCGATGACGCCAAGCTTGCGCCCTGCGATTTCGGTCCCCGCGAAAGCCTTCTTCGCCTTTTCGGCGGTTTTGTTGATGGCGGGATCGGACGCGTTCGCCTTGACCCACTCTATGCCGCCGAGCATGTCGCGGCTCGCGAGAAGCATGGCCGTTATGACAAGCTCTTTTACACCGTTCGCATTGGCACCTGGAGTATTGAACACCACTATGCCCTTCTTCGCGTAGTCTGCGTGCGGGATGTTGTTCACCCCCGCGCCAGCCCTAGCCACGGCGAGCAGTTTGTCGCCCACCGCCAGTTCGTCCATCTTCGCGCTTCTCACGAACACCGCATCCGCGTCTGCGAAGTTTTCCGTGCGCTCATAGTCGCCGGTAAGGTTCCCGAGGCCGCAATCCGCTATCGGATTGAGGCAATTGTACTTGAATTTCATTTCTTGCCTTCTTTCCCTTGTTAGAGTTTATCGGTTCTTCACAAGGCCTTCTCCGCCGCTAGCCGGACGACGAATTCGTCCAGCGTCATGGCGCCGAGGTCGCCTTCGGAACGCGAGCGTACGGAAATCGTTCCGTTCGCTTCGTCCCGCGGGCCAACCACGACTTGATACGGTACCTTCTGAAGAGTAGCTTCGCGTATTTTAGCGCCGAGTTTTTCGGGCGATGAGTCGACGGTGGCGCGGAAACCCTTCTCCGCGAGGGCCGACTGGATAGTTCCGGCGTACCCGAGGGCCTTGTCGCTCACGGGGAGCACCCTTACCTGCTCCGGCGCGAGCCAGAGCGGGAACGCGCC
>JAGCPM010000108.1 GCA_017965685.1 Kiritimatiellia bacterium
GTTCAGGTCCGGGATGAGCGCGGGCGAGTTCTTCGCGCCGGACCCGAAGCGCCTCGTCGCGATAAGGAAGGGCGTTGAAGAGCATGCGCATCTCGCCGCCATCGAGTGGTGGCCGGACGCCCCCACCGAAGAACTGCGAGAGGCGTTCACGAAGCCGGAGGGTTTCGTGGAACTCTGGCGCGAAAAGCCGTACGAGACATATGCGGACGGCGTGTGGGAGTCGGGGGTGTTCGACCGTGTGGTCTTCACGAAGCATGGCGCGCGGGTCTACGATTTCAAGCGGACGCGGCCGAAGCGCGGCGAAAGCCCGGAGGCGTTCAAGGCCAGGCTCGAGGCGGCGTACCGCGGCCAGCTCGAATCCTACCGCAACGCAATCTCGCGACTGACAGGCATTTCATTGGATTGCATTTCCGCCAGAATCGTTCCTGTTTGACCGTCAGCCCGGCAAAGAAAAGCCAAACAAGGAAAATATCCCCTTGCGCGATTCGGCTGGATTATGGTATAATACTCCCATCATGAGTGAAAAGTTTACGACCTTGCTTGGTTGCGCAGGCATAGCGGCGGCCATCTTCGCGGCGCCTCAGGCTTTCGCGCAGGAGGAAGAGCAGGCGGCCGAAAAGCCGGCCGCGGACGAAAACAAGATCGACGAGGAGCTCCAGGCCGAGATACGGTACGTCGAGGCACTAGTCGACAGCGGCTTCCCGGATTTCGCGGAGCCGGTCATCGCGGCGACGAAGAAGAAGTGGCCCGAGGCGGACACTCTTTTCTTTGCCATCGAGATAAGGGGAATGCTTTCCCTCGGCAAGTTCGACGAGGCCGAGAAGAAGGTCGCTTCGCTTCCCGACCGCAACGGCGCGAAATACTGGGCCGCCCGCCTCGAGATCGCCAACAATTTCTTCGCGCGCGGGAAGAAAACCGACTGCAAGGCGATATACGACGCATTCTTCAAGAAGTTCTCCGACCCGAAGAAGATGCCGAAGGAACTCGTCGAATTCTACCGCAACGCGTGCTACTCGTGGGGACAGATACTCGTGGGCGACAAGCGTTTCGACGAGGCTACGAAGGTATACGAAAAGCTCCTCACTCTCATAAACAAGGAGGCGAGCGACGAGGACGCGAACACGTGGTGCAACGTGGCGTGCGAGACGGCCGAGATGTACCTGCATCTCGCGACGGACATTGAGAAGGTCCCGGACCGCAAGAAGCACCTCGACCCCGCGAAGAAACTCGTGGACAAGCTTCTGTGGGAACAGGACAAGCCCGTGTACTTCGGCCGCGCGATTGCCATGAAGGCGAATATCGAGCTTTTGCGCGGCGACATCGCGAAGGCCCAGGCGACGATCGACGACTATCTGGACCAGCTCGCCGATTTGCACAAGACCATCGCCGAATTCGATCCGGAAGGCAAGTTGGGGCTCCTCAAGCAGTCTCCGATGCCCCTTTGCCGCTACATGCTCGCGGACATGTACTGGAAGGAAGTGCAGGCCGAGATGAAGAAGCCGAAGCGCGACGACGACCGCATAACCGCGCTCCTTTTCGGCGACAAACTCCCGAACGGCAAGCGCAACGGCGCGGGCGCGTTCAACCACGCGCTCAACGTCTTCGCGCGATATCCCGAATCGACGTGGGCGGCCAGCGCGGGCGAACTCAGCGAGACGATACGCGAATTCACGGAAAAGACGTACGGGAAGCAGATAAAGACCAACATCACGCCCGAACAGATGAAGAGGGTCCGCCAGATGCAGTTCCAGGGTGCGCACGGCAAGCTCGCCGAGGGCGACTACGAAGGTGCGATAAAGGACTTCCTCGACGCACTTTCGCGCTTCCCCGAGGTCGAGGAGTCGAGTCCCGCCGTCGAAAGCCTCGCGAGCGCGTACCTGAGCATGATAGTCCGCTCCAAGGACGAGGCGAAGAAGGCCGACTGGCGCATTGATGCGGACGCGATCGAGGGCTACATATCGGAGCGTTTCGCGGGCCATGCGAACCGGACGATAATGAACGCCGGCGGCGACGCGACGCTGAGGCTGGCCGCGCTCGAGAAGCAGTACGGCAACATTTCGCGCGCGGACGCGCTCTACAAGGCGTTCCTGATGAACTACCGCCACCACGTCAACGCGGCAGTCACCTGCGCCTCAATGGCAGGCGAGGCCCAGAGGGCGGAAAAGTGGGACGACGCCATCGCGATGTATACGATCATAACCAAGTACTACACGAACTCGGTCTACTATGCGACGGCCCTCGCGAACCTCGCGGTCTGTCAGGAAAAGAGCGGCGACAGGCCGGCGGCGATCAAGACCCTGACACAGTACGTGGCGGTCGAGGAGACTCCGCTCAAGAAGATGCAGTCGCAGATGCAGCTCGCGATGCTCTACCAGAAGGACGGCCTCGACATGATCACGGCGGCGGACTCGGCCGAGAGCGAAGAAGCTGCGAACAAACTGATCGCGACCGGTTCGGCTCAGATAATACGCGGCATCAAGCAGTTCCAGGACTTCGCGAAGGCCGCCGGGGAAAAGCTAGCCGACGCGGGCGTATCCGCGGGCGAAAAGAAGCAGTACGCCACTCTGCGCGAAGGCGCGCTATACCTCGCCGGCGATTGCTGGAGCCGCCTAAAGAAGCCGGAGGCGAAACTGGAGATGTTCCGCACCAAGGCGGTGGAGAATTTCGAGGAGTACGTGAGGGCTTACCCGGAAGGCAAATACTCGAAGGCGACCTACGTGAAGCTCGGCGCGACGTACGCGGCGCTGGGCAACGCCGAGGGTTCCAAGAGCGCGCTCGACCGGCTGGCAGCGAAATTCCCGGATTCGGACGAGTCCAAGAACGCGAAACCCCGCCTTGCGAAACTCCTCATCGACATGGGCAAGCGGCAGGAAGGTACGGAAATCTACGCCGAGATGCTCAAGACGGACGGCGCGTACACCGCGGGACAGTTCGTCAATGCCGGCGAGGCGCTCATCGAGGCGAAAAGCTGGGAGCTCGCCGACCAGGCCTTCGACAAGGCCGAGGCGAAGGCCGGCACAAACCAGATGTCCACCGTCGCCAAGGCGAGGATCGGCAAGGCCAAGGCGCTCTTCAAGCAGGGGCCGGGTTCGTTCGTCGAGGCCCGCAACCAGCTTGACCTGTTCCTGCAGGACGACAAGATGAGCAAGCTTGCCATCGCGGCCGAGGCGAACCTGCTCCTTGTCGAGATAGCGTCCGAGCAGGGCAGAACCGAGAAGAACGATGCGCTCCGCAAGAAGCATTTCGCGGCGGCCGTCGGCGCGGTCAAGAAGCTCAGGATATACTGGAAGAACAAACCGCAGCACGAGCAGGACCAGATCGA
>JAGCPM010000109.1 GCA_017965685.1 Kiritimatiellia bacterium
ATACGGTCGCCCACCTTGCGGAAGTCGGGCGACTCTTGAAAGGACTGTTCTCCAATCTCTCGCTTGAAGTCGCGCCACAGACGGAGGACAGCTATCAGGAACTCTTCGCCGCCGGTTATGAGGGATTGACCTGCTTCCAGGAGACATACGACCGCAACCTCTACCATAAAATGCATCCGGCGGGGCCAAAGGCGGACTACGACTTTCGACTTGGTACCCAGCTCCGCGCAGGGCGCGCGGGATTTCGTCTCCTTGGTTGTGCGTTCCTGCTGGGGTTGGGGCCGTGGCGGCGCGAAGCCGCGAGTCTCGCCGCCCACGCCTTCTACCTGATGCGCGAATGCTACGAGGCGAAAGTGCAGTTCGCGTTTCCGCGCATCTGCCGCGTGAAGGGCGGATTCGTTCCGCCATGCGAGGTGGATGAACGCGACCTTGAGCTGATGATGCTCGCCTTCCGCATCGTGTTCCCGCAATGCTGCATGACCGTCTCGACCCGCGAGCCGCCCATGTTCCGTGACCGCATCGTGCTGACCGCCGCCGACAACATGAGCGCAGGCTCCCGCGTCACACCCGGCGGCTATGCCGTGCTGGCAAGAAATCGCAAACAGGATGTCGCGCAGTTCACGCTTTCCGACAGCCGCACGCCAGCCGAAGTCTATGCCGCCATCCGCGCCAACGGACAGGAAACCGTGTTCAAAAACTGGGACAACCGGATTTAGAGGGCTATGGAATACGATTTTGACACGATTATTCCTCGCCGCGCGACGGACTGCGAGAAGTGGGATTTGCCCGCAGAGGATGGCGTTCTACCGCTTTGGGTTGCAGACATGGACTTCCGCGCCGCCCCCGCCATTGTCGATGCGCTCAGCCGCCGCGTGGACGAGGGCGTGTTCGGCTATGCCCTGCCACCTTCGTCATGGCACGAAAGCCTCGTCCGCTGGCTGACGCGGCGGCATGGATGGAAGATCAGGCTTAATTCGATTCTCGATGCGACAGGCGTGATCCCAGCGCTTGCAGCAACCATCCGTGCATTCTGCAAGCCGGGGGACAAGGTTATCATACAACCACCGGTGTACAACTGTTTCTATTCGGTTGTCCATGACCAAGGTTGCGGTATTGTCGAAAACAGGTTGCTCCGCATCCCTGTGCCCGACGGGGGTGAAGGAGACTTCACCTACGAAATCGACTTCGAGGATCTGGAGCACAAGGCTGCGGATGCAAAACTCCTCATTCTCTCGAATCCGCACAATCCTGCCGGACGGGCCTGGCGTGCGGACGAACTTCGGCATGTCGGGGAGATATGCCTCAGGCACGGCGTGTTCGTTGCGAGCGACGAGATCCACGCCGACCTGCAGATGCCGGGTTCACGCCACGTGCCGTTCGCCTCACTTGGCGGCGACTTCTCGCAGTGGTCCGCGACTTTTTGGTCGGCAAGCAAGGCGTTCAATCTCGCGGGGCTCCAGACCGCGGCCGTTGTCTGCGCGAACGACGCCGCACGGGAGAGGATCCGCCATGTCCTGCGTGTCAATCGGACAGGCGAGCTGAACCCTTTTGGCTTCGTCGCCTCGAAGGTCGCGTGGGACGAGTGCGAAGGATGGTTGGACGCATTGCGCACCCACATCCACGGAAACTACTCCGCACTGATGGAATTCATTCGTGACCGTCTGCCAGTGCTTCAAGTTGCCAGACTGGAGGCCACATATCTCGCATGGGTGGACGCGACACCTCTTGGCGTTCCGTCAGTCGAACTCACTCACCGCCTCGAACATGAAGCGAAAGTCAAGTTCTCTTCTGGCGCAATCTACGGCGAGGAGAAAGGTGCGGCCTATCTGCGCATCAATCTCGCCTCCCCTCGCGCAACGCTGCTTGAGGCGCTTGAGCGAACGGCTGGTTTTATCAAGGAATTGAAACGGAAGTGAGGTTGACTATGGCAGAAGAACAGAATAGGACAACACACCTGACGCGCGATGAGGCATGGGCGCTTCTCACGTGCTACAACAAGGACGCATTCCATCTGCACCACGCCGAGACGGTGGAAAAGACCATGCGCTGGTTTGCCCGAGAACTCGGATATGCCGAGGAAGAGGGCTATTGGGGCATCGTCGGGTTGCTGCACGACATCGACTTTGAGCAATGGCCGCAGGAGCATTGCTTGAAAAGCCAGACCCTTCTGAAGGAACTCGGCGTGGAGGACTCCATCAATCGCGCTGTCGCCTCGCATGGCTACGGTATCGTCAATGACATTGCACCGGAACATCTGATGGAGAAGGTACTGTTTGCGGTCGATGAGCTGACAAGACTTCTGGGCGCGGTCGTGCTGATGTATCCATCCAAGAGCGTAAAAGACCTCAACCTCAAGAGCGTCAAAAAGAAGTTCAAAGACAAGAAGTTCGCCGCCGGGTGTTCGCGCGACGTGATTCGGCGCGGTGCGGAACAGCTTGGCTGGACGCTTGACGAACTCATTGAGCGCACGATTGTCGCAATTCAGTCGTTTTTACCATAATCATCATGAACAACCAGATTCCGTTCATTCCAATCTTCAACGGATATTTCTGATGGTAACTCTTTCCCGATTTGCGTATGTCGCCTTTTTCGGAGCCACCTTGTGCGGCGCGGTAATCGCCATTTGGCGATGTACGGACGTGTATCTATCGGGCGTCCATCCGCAACTCATCCCGTTTGCCGC
>JAGCPM010000110.1 GCA_017965685.1 Kiritimatiellia bacterium
GATGGTCGGCGGCGCCGAGAAGTTCGAGCAGTCCATACGCCTCGAGATCGAGCAGAACATACCGTTCCCGATAGACGAGATGGTCTGCGACAGGCAGCTCCTTGGCGACACCGAGACCGGCGACAAGTCCGTGCTCATCGTTGCGGCTAAGGTCGATCAGGTCGAGGCGATAACCGCGGCCGTCCAGTCGGCGGGGTTCGATCCCGTGATGGTGGACGTGGCGCCGATGGCTCTCGTCAACGTCGTCAGGGCCGGCGCCTCGTACGATGGCGGATGCGCCGTGATTCTCGACATCGGCGCGAAGACGACCTCTCTTGCGATAGTCGAGGGCGACAAACTCTACAACCGCGCGATACCAGTCGCAGGAAAGACCCTGACCAAGGATATCGCCCAGGCACTCGGCTGCACTCTCGAGGAGGCCGAGGACTACAAGATCGGCAACGCGTACGTCTCGCAGGGCGGAGTCACCGAGGATGACGACCCGGCGCGCGATGCGGTATCGAAGGTCTGCCGCACGGTGATGACCAGGCTCAACGCCGAAATATCGCGCTCCATAAACTTCTACCGCTCGCAGCAGGGCGGCGGAACTCCGACGAAGCTCTTCATCACGGGCGGTACCGCGCTGCTCCCGGGTGTCGATACGTTCTTCGCGGAATCCCTCGGTATCGAGGTAGAGCTGCTGAATCCATTCGAGGCGATAGTCCCGGGCTCCGCGATAGACCAGGAAGCGCTTGGCGCGGACATGGTGTTCCTCGCTCCGACGGCTGGGCTTGCGCTGCACCAGGCCGGACTCGCCAGTCTGAACATAGACCTTCTTCCGCCTTCGATAATCGAGGCGCGCGCGGAAGTGGCGAGGATTCCTTTCGTGGTCGCCGGATCGGTGATGTTTGTGGGCGCCGCAATAGCGCTCTTCCTCGCGCTCGGCCATTCCACCTCGGTCGTTCAGGCGCAGGTCGACGCGGTAGGCGTAAAGGCCAATGTGCTCAAGGGTTTCGAGACGGCCATAAAGGCCGAACAGGCCAATGCGGACGCCGCTGGCGAGGAGGCCGAAAAGCTGCGCGAAATCATAGGCAAGCGTTCACAGGCCATCAAGCGCATGGATGCCTTCAGGCACGCCGTCGGACCGGTGCTCTGGATACATTCCTGGGACGGAAAGACTCTTGTCGTCCGCGGATGGAAGGAGAAGGCCGAGGAGTTTTGCCGCACCGTAGCCAAGGACGGCAAGGTGCAGACGGCCCCCGAAGTCGTTGCTGACAGCCTAAGGAAGAATCCGGACGTGGATCCCGAAAGCGTCAAGGTGATGAGCAGCACGTATTTCGGCAAGAACGATTCGCTGGTGCAATTTTCCGTGGAGGTGTCGTTCAAATGAACAGGAACAAGATTATAATGCTTTCCGTGGGCGGCGTGGCGTTCCTGGCCGTAATTGGCCTCGGCGCGATGACGTATCTCGGCTGGGAGTCGAAGACGGAACTCGAGAGCGATCTGGAGTCCGCCAAGAACAACGTCGAGCGCATCAACCGCGCCGCGATTGTCCCGGAGCAGAAATCCGTGGACGCCATAAAGGCGAACGCCAAGGCACTCCGCGAATGGCGCGAGGCCGCATATATGCTGGTGTCGCAGGGCGATCGCGTCGAGGATCCTTCGATCACACCCGAGGCATTCAAGCAGACGATGGTCGAGGATGCCCGCGCTCTCTCCGCGCTTCCCGGCGTCGGCGATTCGAGGATCGTACCCGAAGAGTTCGACTTCGGCTTCAAGAGCTATATCATAGACGGCGCGATGCCCGCAAAGGAAGGATTGCCCGTACTCGAACGCCAGTGGCGCGAAGTGGTCGCTTTCATCAAGGCCCTCTCCGCTGCCGAGGTCAACGCTCTCGTGTCGGTTGTCGTCGAGCCTGCGTCCGTTGCTAAGGTCGAGGAGCCGGAGCAGCCGCGCACCAAGAAGCCGCCTCGCGGCAAGAAGGTCGAGAAGAAACCCGATCCGACTGTCGTGCAGGGCTACTCGCTCACCTTCCTCGCCCGTCCGGCGAGCTTCGTCAGGTTCCTGAACGCTCTCGCCCTTGACGAGAGGTTCACCGTGGTCGAGGATTTCACCATAACCAGGCAGGACGACTCCATCGCCAGTGTGCTCGGAGTCTCCAAGGCCGATCCGGCCGCGGGCGGCCGCCGTTCCGGCCGCCGTTCGCGCCGTTCCGAGGAGGTCCAGCCTGATGCAGATGATGGCGCGCCGGGCAAGAAGGGGTTGGTTGTCGATCCCATGCGCGAACCGCCTTTCACCGTTACGATGAAGATCGTCACGTACGATTTCGGCAGCAAGGCCGGAGAGGCCGAAAAGAAGGAGGTTGAAGAATGATGTCCGGTTCTTCCGAGAAGGGGTTTTTCGCGGCGCACTGGGATTGGCTGGTGGCCGGCGCGGGAGCGCTCGCCCTCGCCGCATGCGTGGCGGTGGCGGTCGTTGAGATGGGCGTAGATCCCGCGGCGGAGGCCGATAGCGCCGTCCGCTCCCTCGCAAAGCGCACCGCCGGCGACGGCGGAGTCGCCCTTGTTGACATGTCCGCCTACGAGGCGGCTTCCGTCGCGTTCGAAAAGCCGCAGAAGCTCCCCGAGCCGGCTGAGTCGCAGGGCAGTTACCTGGCGAGTGATTTCAGGGTCTTTTGCGAAGCCGATCCTTCAAGCGAAAAGCCGGCGTGCGGAGCGCCAATTCCTTTCGGCTCGAAGGTCTGCCCCATATGCGGCGCCAAGCAGCCGGAGGAAGCAAAGATCGAACTCGACTCCGACGGCGACGGTATGAGCGACGAGTACGAGACCTCACACGGGCTCGATCCTGCGGCCGACGACCGCGATGGCGATCTTGACGGCGACGACTTCACGAATTGGGAGGAGTTTGAAGCGGGTACCGATCCCAACGCCGCCGACAGCCACCCCGACTATCTCGATTCGCTTGAGATACGTCCGCCGCTCGTCGAAACGTTCCTTACATTCTATTTCGAAAAGATAGCGGACCTTCCTGGCGGAAAGCACAGGTTCTACTTCCGCGACCCGACGAAGAAGCGCGCCGGCTATGGACAGAAGGGCGTTACATACTCCGTGCTCGAAGGCGAGGAGATTGGCGCGGCCGAGGCGAAGGCCGACAAGAATCCAAAGCTCGCGACCGGTTTCATCGTCAAGGGATACGAGAAGAAATCCGAGCGCAAGAAAATTTCCGCCGGAAAGGGCGAGCGCGAACTCGAGCGCGAAGTCGACGTTTCCGTCGCCACCGTGACGCGCAAGAGCGACGGCAGGCGCTTGGACCTCGTAGTGGGCGCAAGCAAGGCCAAAGTCGCGGTAGAGTCGAAGGTCGCGCTCGTCTATTCGCGGCGCGCAACCAAGGAATTCACCGTCGCGCAAGGCGAGGAAATCGAGCTTAGCGGCGTGAAATACCGCATTGTTGCGATATCCGGCGAAGGCGGACGCATCAAAGTCACGGTCGAAAACACCGCGACCGGGGCCAAGAAAACGCTTGAAACCAAGACGGAATAATTGATATACTTCAAAACAGCGAAAATGAAGGAGCAGATTCACATGAATTACTTCAAGAGAATTTCGGCTGCGGTCGCAGTCGCGGCGATGCTTGCGGCGACCTCGAGTCTGGTCGCGCAAGACGACCTTGACGATCTTCTGGCTGATCTCGAAGGCGAAACCGCCGGCGTTGCCGCGGCACCCGCCGAAGAAGCACCTGCCGCGGCGGAAGAAGAGCCTGCCGCGACAGCCGAAGAGCCTGCGGCCGATGAACCGGCTGAGGCGGCCGATGAGGAGCCTGCCGCGACAGCCGAAGAACCGGCTGATGAGGCAGATGAGCCTGTCGTGACGGCCGAAGAGCCTTCGGCCGATGAACCGGCCGACGAAGAGGAGCCTGCTGCCGAGCCTAGCGATACGGAGGTAAAGGGCCTTCTTTCGGCCATTGCCGAAGCAGGCGGCGAAGAAGCTCCGGCGGCCGAAGAGCCTGTCGCGGCTGAAGCCCCTGCGAAGGTGGCCGACGTGCCGCCGGCCCCCAAAGCGCCGTCTGCCAAATCCAAGTTCTCCGGCCCGGACGCGGAACTTCTCGCCAATATCGACGCCACCGAAAAAGTCCGCAGGCAGGCCTTCGACATGCAGGCCAAGCGCGAGATTCTCGAGGCGCGCACGGCGATGGGAGCGAAGGATTATCTGGAAGCCGTAAGGCATTATCGCATAGCCTCCAAGCTCCTGAACGATTCGGCTTCTTCGGCTTCTCTAAGGAAGGAATGTCTGCAAGGCATAGCCGAGGGCTACTATCAGGCCGCGTTCGACGAGTATTCGATCGGCAGGAAGAAAAAGGCGATTGAGTACATGGACAAGGCTCTTCTTGTCCGCCATCCCAAGGCCCGCCGCCAGCTTGAAGTCTGGAAGAACGAGGGCGACCCCACACTCACGGTCGTGGACGTCACCGACATAGCCCACAGGCGCAACGAGCAGGACTACAAGGAGCTTCGC
>JAGCPM010000111.1 GCA_017965685.1 Kiritimatiellia bacterium
AGGGACTGCTCGATCAGATCCACGTAGCTTGCCGCCTGGTCCATGGCGTTCCTCGCCCTTTCGACGGCGGTGGTTTTCCTGAAGCCGGTAAAGAGGTCCTGCACCGCGTTTACGCCCCATCGCCAGTACCAGAACGGATCTGTCCAGTTCAGCGAAAGGCTCGCCGAAATGCTCGGCCCCAAATCCGCAATCGCATAGTCGACTCTCGCTGAAGCCGCCCTCAGCTTGGCCCTCGCAATCTGCATCGCCGGAGCGTTCGTGCAGGCGAAGGCGAATAGCGCCGCAGCGTCTTCGGAGGTATCTCCGAATGCTGTCTCGACCGCATCTAGACTGCCTTTGCGCTCGCCGAGAACCTGCCTGAAATCGCCCTGCGCCGCATCCACGCCCAAAGCCGCCATCAAGTCCGCTCCCGCAACATCGACCGCGTTTGAAGCGCTTACTATGTTCTCGCGTGCCTGGGCGAGGTCGAGCCGTGCCTTCAGAAGGTCCAGATTCATCGCTTCGCCCGCCTCGAAACGGCTTTCCGCCCTGACGAGATGATCGGCGTATTCGGCCGCGTTGGTGAATGCGACTTCGAGAAGAGCCTCAGCCTCCATAAGTCCGAAATACGCCTCGACAACTTCCTGGAATATGGAATATCCCGTATTGATCGCGTCGAGTTCCGCAGCGAGCACGGCCTCAGCCTGAGCCTGAGCCTCCGCCGAGTATCTACCCGAATCCCAGACAAGCACGTTCAGCGAAAGCGCACCCGACCCTCCGCCATGGGTGTCGCCGTCGAGATGCCTGCCCGGATTCGAGCTTTCGCTTCTTCCGATATTGGCCGACGAGGAAAGCGCGCCGAGAGGAGAAGAGCTCAATACGGGCGCGCTGGAATCGAGCTGCCTTAGCGCGAGCCGAGCATCTTCCACCTGCAACTGCGCCGTCACCATGGACGGCCTGTTCGTGAACGCCCAATCAACCATTCCCGGAAGGGTCAATCCGCTCAAATCCACGTTGGAGACCTCGCCGGTCTCCTGTCCAGAGCCCTTCGGCACCCAATGCCGCTGGCTCTCTCTGGCCCGTCTGACGGTATCGCCGCATCCCGAAAGAAGCAACGCCGCCGACAACGCCAGGCATAATCTACCTACAGACATACGCATAGTATATCAAATCCCACTCCAGCCGGACAACAGAGCGATATATTATGTCGTAACCTTTTTCGTGCAGCCGGTCGATGGTTTCGGAAAGCCTTTCGCTGCGCTTACGGGCGTCTTCATCAGGATCGCCGAAGAGCGAAGGCGCGAAAGGTTCCATCTCCAAGACGATATCCGACACCCCGAATCCCACAAGCCGCACCGCGCCATTGAGCCCAGCGCCCAACGGATACGAGGCTCCTGCAGGCCACGCCGCGTCAAAGAGAGAAGATGCCGCTTTGCGGAACGCTTTCGAATCCCGCGAAGGGCACGGGAACTTCGCCTGCCGCGTCACTGTTGCGAAAGACGCGTCCCGCAATTTGAGCCTTGCGGTCTTGGCCCAGCGCCGCTCGCTCCGGAATGTGCGGCCGACATCGTCGACGAGCGAAAGAAGAAGCTTCCTGACCTTCTCCCTGTCGCATTCGTCCACGTCGAACGTCCATTCGCGCGAGACGGACTTTGCCTCTCGCTCCTGCCAATGGACAGTATCATCCGAAATGCCGAATGCGAGATCCACAAGTTCGTCGGCGACTATCATGTTGCCGCGCCCCAGCCGTTGGATGTCGCCGCAAGCGCGGATGCCGCGCCGCGACAATTCCATTCCGGTCTTGCGCCCAACGCCCCAGAGAATGCCGACCGGCTTGTCGCGCAGAAACGCCGCAATCGCCTCGGAATCGAACGGCATCAGAGTAAGTCCATCCGGCTTGTGCTGCTCCGAGCCTATCTTCGCCATCAGCCTGTTAGTGGCGATTCCGACGGAACAGGTCACGCCGCATTCGCGCTTCACTTCGGCCCTGAGAGCTTCGGCTAGCGCAACCGCCCTTTCGGCATCGTTAGAGCCATTGAAGAAATGCAGATTTCCCGTCACGTCTATGAACGCCTCGTCTATGGATACGCCCTCGACATACGGCGAGTAGTGCGAGAAGACTTCAAATACCTTGCGCGACACGGCGCTGTACGAGTCCATGTGCGGATGCATGAATATCGCGTGCGGACAAAGGCGGTACGCCTCGCGCGAAGGCATGGCGGAATGGACGCCGAACTTCCTCGCCTCGTAAGAGCATGTAGAAACGACTCCTCTCTCATGCGGACCAGCGCCGACGATAAGCGGTTTCCCGCGCCATTCCGGATGGGAAAGGAGTTCTACGGAGGCGAAAAACGCATCCATATCGACATGGAGCAAAACAGCCATTTCCGTCAGGAGATGTTTTCCACGGTCGCTTCGCCAGCCCAAACCGCCTCGCCGCCGACATCAAGCGAGCCATCGCGTCTTATTCCGCCGCAAACGCCGCGGATTGCCGCGCCGTTATCGACCTGCCGCACCGCAACCTCGCGCCCTTTGAGATGGTCGATTGCCGCTATGCGCGGCCAGATTGCGGCGAAGCCGTTCCGCCGCCACCTAAAGACGAGATTGCCTAGCGCGGCAAGTATCGCGTCGCGTGATTCTTCGACACTTGCATCGCTTCCCGACAGCACCAGCGATATCGCGCGCGATGCGATTTCTGCGGGAAATTCTCGCTGCCGCACGTTCACGCCTATTCCCGCTATCACGCTGTCGCCGTTTCTTTCGCAGAGTATGCCGGCGAGCTTGCGACCGCTCAAATATATGTCATTGGGCCATTTGAGCATGAGCGGCCCGGCGAAAGGTTCTAGACCTTCGGCGACGGCAAGGCCAATCACCAGCGGCAGCGTGGCTGCTTCGTGCGGTTCTATGCCGGAAACGTCAATGACAGCGCTCATCGCGAGGTTCGCGCCGCGTTCGCCCAGCCATTTGTGGTCAAGCCGTCCGCGCCCTGCCGACTGAAAATCTGCGGTGAACACATCGCCAGGCTTGCCTTGCCGCGCGTCGATATTGGTCGATGCGGTCTCGGCCTTGTGTATTATCCGCCACTCAACCATCTGTCCGCCGCCTTAGAGCCAGATGCAAAGCGATCGCCAACGACTGCGCAACGCCGCAAGCGAGGAGCCACCAGACGAAGAAGGATAGGCGGCCCGCATCGAGAGAGGCCATCCAGTCGACCGCCGCATCCGGCAATATGCCACGAAACGCGCCATAGCCGGTCAGCGCTATCAGCGTCCCCGTCTCGATCAAAGTCAGCGGCAGCCAGTACCAGAGAAACCCGAAACGACCGCCTGCCGTTTCATAGGAGTAGAATGCGCCGACGCAGGTGATTATCGTCATGCGCAATGCATAGACCGTAAGAAGCAAGGCATACGGTACATAGTCGCGCCAGAGCGGAACAGCTCCGAGTATCCATTTGCCGAACACCGCCAGCGCCAGCGTGACCAGCAGCCCAGGCAGGAACGTGCCAAGAAGCATATTGCGCATAAGCTTTGCCTCGCCAGCGCCCTTCTCGCGAGCCTCGACGGCCAACGGAAACACGACAAAGGTTATGGAGATTCCAGCGTATGCCGCGATTTCCGAAATCCGCGTGATCATATAGTACGCGGCCGATTCTATCTCCGGCAGCCTTTGGCGGAAGAGGAGCGACTGCCAAGACCCCAGCAGGGTTCCTATCACCGTATATGCCGCGAATGGAACAAGGTAGCGAGCCATATCCCAGACATCCCTGCCAAGCGGCTCGCTCTTTATGTCCTTGCCGAGTTCCTTCCTGAGCGAGAACCATCCGGCGATCGAATTGAGAACCGGCGTCGACATCTGTCCGAGGACATACCCCGAAAGAGCGCGGAAAGGCATTGCAACAAGCATAGTGACCAGTCTGACCGGCGCGCCAAAGATGTTGATGATCGACATTGCCTTGAAACGCTTGAGGCCCTGCAAAGCATTGTTGAACACGTTTGCGACGGGGCCGATAAGCCCTGCGCATATAAGCAGAAAGCCGAGCGACCCCTCTGCGATTCTCAGTCGCTCGAAAAAGAGCGGCAAGATGAACCTTGCGACAAGAACCGCTATTGCGAACGCGGCCACCGCTCCATAGCAGACGATTGAGAGCAGGCGTTTTATCTTGCCATTCTCGCCATTTGCCGCATATATCGTAAGCCATCTTGAGAATGGCGTAACAAGCAGGCAAAGCGGCAAACCGAAGACGCTGCCTAATTGGAGGAGCGGCAACGCCGCACCCAGTTCTTCCTGCGGCACGTATTTCGGAACAAGCCACAAGCCGATGAAGGCGTTTATCAGGTCGCCAAAGCGGCACGACACGAATATGATGGCGGACCACCACCAAAGCTCGCCGAATCTGCCGCGAAGTTTATTCAGTAGGCCATTCATATAATACCTCACTCAAGTTTCAACCATTCTCCTTGCGCCATACGCCATCTTCGCCGATGCGATATAGGCCGTCTGGCTGGAAATAAAGCGCAAGGCCAACGCCGGCTGTGGCGATGCGCACTATCTCGGCATTAAGATCGAGGCAGGCGGCGCGGTCGAATTCCGTCTCGTCGTTGCCGCGCGCGATTTCGAGATAGCGCTCTTCCATGAAGGCATCGATGTAGGCGCTCTCTGGTCTGAAGCGGGCATTGGGAATGCAGCTTGTCCGCATTCGTATGAAACGCGCGTCTTTGCGGGACAAAAGCATTGCGAGGACCGCGCGCTCGCCAGGCGATATGAAGCCCGAAATTATCGTGTAGCCCTTCTCGACCGCGCGCTCCATTCGCGCAACAACCGCGCCAACATCGTGCACGCGGCGCGATACTCGCAGCGATGCCATCGGTGCTTCCGGCGCAAGAAGCGAGATATTGCCCACCCCTTTCCAATAGTCGCCGATATCAAGGCGCGGCGAATCGAGCGGCTCGATTATGCGAAGG
>JAGCPM010000112.1 GCA_017965685.1 Kiritimatiellia bacterium
GCAGAACCTTTTCTCGCCACCGACGAGGCAAATGCGGAATACGCGCCGGAGGTATTGGCCCTGATCGACGATTACGCGCGCACGCTTTGGAAAAGCCAATCTACCTTCCTCGATCCTCTCTTTGTGCTGACCCCGGAGATCACGCACCGCGCCGAGGGGCTGGTCCGGCGCGGGTGCCGCGCGCCCTTCGTGCGCCTTCTGGCAACCTACGCCCACCCGCTCGACGACGTCGAATACCGAACGGTACGCCCCGACATTTGCGCTGCCATCACTGCGGACGTTCTAGATGACGAGGGCTGCCTCTTCCTCCGCCTCCTGGCCCTGGCGGCGCAGGAAGGCGCGCCGCCAGGCGACAAGGAGGGCCGGAGGAAAGCCCTGGAGGCCATCGAGAAGGAGCTGCACGACACGGTTCGGTGCTGGGCGGAAAGCCGTGCGCGAGAGCCGGGCGACATGCGCGTCATCTACCGACTGCTGGTATCGGAGGGACAGAACTACTCTCTCAGCCATGCGAGGGCGAACGCCAGGCACCTTGTCGACAGCCCTACCCTCGGCCCTTTCTTCGGCGAACTCATCGAGGCGGAACGCCTCCGTTCCCAAGCTTGGAAGATTCGCGGAACCGGCTACGCCTATACGGTGTCCGAGGACGCCTGGCCGGTCTTCCACAGGCTCATGGACCAGTCCGCCGAACTGCTGCGTTCCGCGTGGCGGAGGTATCCCACCATTCCGGAAACGGCGGTACTCATGCTGCAGAACCGGCGGGAGGCCTGTAGCGCACCCCGTTCAGGCGACACATTCGACGACTGGATCGCCCGCGCCATGGAAGAGGAAGTCGACAACGGCCTCCTCTGGGGCGAGATGTCGCAACTCTACCTTGACAAGTGGCACGGATCGCCGTCCATTCGGAAATCACTCGCCGAAGCCTGCCGCAAGACCGGGCGCACCGACACCTCCCTGTTGTACTGGTATGTGATCTTTATCGATCAGCTTCGGCCACGGGACGACAGCGATGCCTTCAAGTACTTCTTCGACTCTGAACTGGCCCAGCCGCTGTATGACAGCATAGCCAACCTCATAGCGGGCGGTGTACTTTCAGACAGGCGCGAGGAGAACATGAAACGCCATCAGGTCATATACCTCCTTCTGCTCGGCTTTTATGAGGAATCCCTGCAAAAATGGCGGCAATACGGCTTTGACACCACCCTCTGGAAGTGGGGCAGCACCCATGTGTTCCCGCATAACCTGTGGCGCGTGTCGGTGCTTGGAATACTCGACGGCCAATACGGTGACAGGATAATGCCGATCGCCAAGCTGTACCGCGCCGGAAACTTCAAGTAATACATCTCTGAACTCGACGCATTCCTTTCCGAAATCCCCCCACTTACGGAAACGGAACGCAATTACCTGGAAGAGATGCGCGAAGTTTCGCTGCGGAAGCTGGAAGTGCCGCCGAAGGCCAAGTTGCCGACCCCCGGCCTTCTTCCTGCGCCGCCGACTGAATAGCAGAGTCTGGCTTGGTGTCAGACACCTTGGGGCGTGGCGGATGTCACGAAAAATCGAATATCGCATTTCTGTGACTTTTTCAAGCGCGCCTAAAAATGTCACAGAAATTCATATTCAGGTTTTCTGTGACATTTTAATTGACGCCGACGGCGAGTGTTTGGTACAATGAAACCGAAAAGACAGAATAGGGAGTGAAGATGTTTTTTGGCAGAGAAGACTCGCTTGAGCAGTTGTCCTCACTTTGGAACAAGCGCGTGTCGTCGCTTGTGACTTGCCGCGGTCGCAGACGAATCGGCAAGTCGACGCTGATAGAGCATTTCGCCAGTCGTTCAAAGGCTCGCTTCCTAAAGATCGAGGGGGTGCGGCCGGCGCGGAAGACTACGAGCCTCGATGAATTGGCCGCTTTCGCCAAGCAGCTTTCCGACCAGTGCGGGTGCGAACGGACGCCACCGCTTGACTGGAGTGACGCATTCCGGCGATTGGACAGGGAGATTCGTCCGGGACAGAAGACAGTTGTAGTGCTTGACGAAGTTTCCTGGCTGGCGCATTTGTCCGATTCGTTTTCATCGGACCTCAAGATTGCCTGGGACAATCTGCTGAAAAAGCATGACAGGCTTGTCCTTGTTCTTTGCGGAAGCGTTTCAAGCTGGATACGCGACAACATCATCGACAACAGCGCTTTCATGGGAAGGCGGTCCCTCGACATTGTCATGAAGGAGCTTCCGCTCAGGGAGTGCGTCAAATTCTGGGGGCAGGCCGCGGAACGGACACCGTCCCGCGAAATCTTCGACGTCCTTTCGGTGACGGGCGGTGTGCCGCGCTATCTGGAGGAGATAGACCCGGGGCTTTCCGCTGCGGAAAACATACGGAAACTGGCGTTCATTCCGCAGTCAGTGTTGCGCGTTGATTTCGACGAGATGTTCATGGACGTCATTACGCAAAGGCAGAAGTTCTCGGCCCAGATTTTGAGGAGCCTTGCCGTAGGCCCTCTGCGTGCCACTGAAATTGCCCAATCGCTCGGAATCGCGAAGAGCGGCAACATCACGAATGCGCTCCGTCAGTTGGTGAGGCAGGGTTCGTGTCCGTCGAGCATGGGCGAAATCCCGAAACTGGAGAAGAGATTCGAGACAGGCGATACCGCATCCGCGAC
>JAGCPM010000113.1 GCA_017965685.1 Kiritimatiellia bacterium
AGCGAGCCTTGCCGCAAGTGTATGTCCGATGCGGACCTCTCGTCGGTGGACGAGGTCGTGCTCGTCGGCGGCCAGACCCGCATGCCGCTTCTGCAGGAGAAGGCGAAGAGCCTCTTCGGTAAGGAGCCGCACAAGGGCGTGAATCCCGATGAAGTCGTCGCGATGGGCGCGGCGATTCAGGGCGGCATACTCAAGGGTGAAGTGAAGGACGTGCTCCTTCTCGATGTGACCCCGCTCACGCTCGGCATCGAGACGCTCGGCGGAGTGCTGACCCCCCTCATCGAGCGCAACACGACGATTCCGACGAAGAAGTCGCAGGTATTCTCGACGGCTGCAGACAATCAGCCGGCGGTGACAATTGCGATCTTCCAGGGCGACCGCAAGATGGCGCGCGACAACAAGAGCCTCGGCAACTTCAACCTCGACGGCATTCCGCCGGCGCCGCGCGGCGTGCCGCAGATCGAAGTCACGTTCGATATCGACGCGAACGGCATTCTGAACGTGTCGGCGAAGGATCTCGGCACCCAGAAGGAGCAGAAGATAACGATCACCGCGGCAGGCGGCCTTTCGAAGGAGGAGATCGAGAAGATGCGCAAGGACGCCGAAGCCCATGCGGCCGAGGACGAGAAGCGCCACGCCGAAGTCGAGGAGCGCAACAAGGCCGACGGCCTCGCCTTCCAGGTTGAGAAGACGCTAAAGGACGCCGGCGACAAGATCGCCGCCGACAAGAAGGCGCCAGTCGAAGCCGCGCTCAAGGAGCTCAAGGACGTCCTGGCCAAGCAGCCTCAGGCCCCACTCGAAGAGGTCAAGGCCAAGCAGGAGGCGCTGATGAAGGCCATGGAGCCGGTCGCGACCGAAATGTACAAGAACGCACAGGCCAGCCAGGCCGCCGGCGCGGGCACGCCGCCTCCTGGCGCGGGCACGCCTCCGCCGGAAAACGGCGGCCAGGGCGGCTCCAAGAAGGGCGACGACGATGTGGTGGACGCCGACTTCACGATGAAGTGATTTAGTCGCTAGTTGCTAGTCGTTAGAGAAGTTTCAGTGACAATTCAAACCGAAAGGAAACAAAACAAATGAAGATCAGACCTCTGGGCGACAGCGTGTTGGTCGAACCCCTCGAAGAGAAAGAACAGACCGTCGGCGGGATAATCATACCCGACTCGGCCAAGGAAAAGCCGATGCAGGGCAAGGTCCTTGCGGTGGGCAAGAAGCGCGACAAGGACGGCAAGGAAGTCGCTTTCGACGTCAAGGCCGGCGATACGGTGCTCCTGCCCAAGTACGGCGGCACGGAAGTCAAGCTCGACGGCAAGAAGCTGCAGCTTGTCAGGGAGGAAGACCTCCTTGGAGTGCTGGAGAAATAAAGAACGAAATTCAAAAGGAACAACAAAATGGCTAAGCAGATAAAGTTCGACGCGGAGGCGCGCCAGAAGATACTCGCGGGCGTTGAGAAGCTCTCGTCCGCAGTGACGTCCACACTCGGCCCGTCCGGCCGCAATGTGATACTCGACAAGAAGTTCGGTTCGCCGCAGATCACCAAGGACGGCGTGACCGTCGCCAAGGAGATCGAGCTGCCCGATCCCTTTGAGAACATGGGAGCGCAGATGGTCAAGGAAGTCGCTTCAAAGACGAACGACGTAGCCGGTGACGGCACGACCACGGCCACGCTTCTCGCGGAGTCGATCTACCGCGAAGGTCTCAAGAATATCACGGCCGGCGCGAACGCGATGGCTCTCAAGTCCGGCATCGACAAGGCCACGGCGGCCGTCGTGGAGTCGATCGCCAAGCAGTCCAAGAAGGTAAAGAGCGCCGACGAGATCACGCAGGTCGCAACGCTTTCCGCCAACGGCGACGAGGAGATCGGCAAGATGATCTCCGAGGCGATGGACAAGGTCGGCAAGGAAGGCACGATCACGGTCGAGGAGGCCAAGACGCTCGAGAGTTCGCTCGAGGTCGTCGAGGGAATGCAGTTTGACAAGGGCTACCTCTCGCCCTACTTCGTGACCTCGCCCGAGGACATGGAGTGCGAGCTGGAGAATCCCTTCATTCTCCTTTTCGAGAAGAAGATATCGAACCTCCAGGACATGTTGCCCCTCCTCCAGACGGTGGCGAAGAGCGGCCGTCCGCTGATGATCATCGCGGAGGACGTCGAGGGCGAGGCTCTTGCGACGCTCGTCGTGAACAAGCTGCGCGGCACGTTCAGCGTGTGCGCGGTCAAGGCGCCCGGATTCGGCGACCGCAGGAAGGCGATACTCGAGGACATCGCGGTCCTCACCGGCGGCAAGCTCGTCAGCGAGGATATCGGAGTGAAGCTCGAGAATGTCGGTCTTGACATGCTCGGCCGCGCGAAGAAGGTCGTCGTGGACAAGGACAACACCACGATCGTGGAAGGGCTTGGCAAGAGCTCCGACATCAAGGCCCGCGTCGAGCAGATCAAGAAGCAGATCGAGGAGACGACGAGCGACTACGACCGCGAGAAGCTGCAGGAGAGGCTTGCGAAGCTCGCCGGCGGCGTTGCGCTCATCAAGGTCGGCGCTGCGACCGAGGCTGCGATGAAGGAGAAGAAGGACCGCGTCGACGACGCGCTCCACGCGACCCGCGCGGCCGTCGAGGAAGGTATCGTGGCCGGCGGCGGCGTTGCGTATCTGCGCGCCCAGAAGGCCATCGACGCTCTTCAGCTCGAAGGCGACGAGAAGGTCGGCGCGAGCATCATCTGCCGCGCGATCGAGGCTCCTTTGAGGAAGCTCGTCTCGAACGCCGGACAGGAAGCCGCGCTTGTCGTGGCGAACGTCAAGAAGGCGGCCGGAACGAACGGCTACAACGTCAAGACCGGCGAATACACCGACCTTCTGAAGGCTGGCGTTGTCGATCCGGCGAAGGTCACGCGCTCCGCGCTCCAGAACGCCGCTTCGATCGCGGGTCTCCTTCTCACCACGGACTGCATGGTCACCGACCTGCCCGAGAAGAAAGATTCCTGTGGATGCGGCGCCCACGGCGCTCCCGGCGGCATGGACGGCATGATGTAAAGGCATGTCGAAAATGGCGAAAATCAAATATACGCCGATGGAAAGGTACTGCAAGGAATACTTGCGGTACCTTGCCATTGCAAAGACCGCGCGCAGAAGCTACGCGGAAAGCGTCAGGCTGCTGGAGGAGAAGGGCTTCAAGCCCATCGATTCCTTCAAGACGCTCAAGCCCGGAGACAAGGTCTATCGCGGATATCTCGACCGTACCGTAATGGCGGCGGTGATCGGCAAAAAACCCATAGCCGAAGCCGGACTCAAGGTCGTCGGCGGCCATACGGACGCGCCGAGGCTCGACCTCAAGCCGAAACCGCTCTACGAGAAGGGGCCCTACGTCTACTTCGACTGCCACATCTACGGCGGCATAAAGAAGTACCACTGGCTCGTGAGGCCTCTTGCGCTCTACGGCACGATAGTCAAGAAGAACGGCGAGAAGGTCAACGTGGAAGTCGGCGACAAGCCGGACGATCCCATATTCATGATCTCGGATATCCTTCCGCACCTCGGCTACGACCAAGCAAAGAAGACGCGCGACGAGTTCTATCCAGCCGAAGACCTCGACGTCATAGCATGGACGACTCCTAAGCCTCCGAAGAAAAAGAAGGGCGATGAAGACGAGGGCGACGATGCGCCGAAACCCGACAAGGGCGCGCTCGTCGAGTTCCTGAAGAAGACGTACGGCGTTGACGAGCAGGACCTCCTTTCGGCCGAACTCGAGGTCGTTCCCGCCGGAATGCCGAGGGAGTGCGGCTTCGACCGCGCGCTCATCGCAGGCTACGGCCACGATGACAGGGTATGCTCCTTCGCGGGACTCAAGGCGCTTCTCGACGCTGCGGACGAGATTCCGGACCAGACGGCCTCGATACTCATGTGCGACAAGGAGGACGTCGGCTCGATGGGCGCCACAGGCATACAGTCGAGCTTCTTCGAGAACACCGTCGCCGAGATGATCGAACGCCAAGAGAAGAACGCCCGCGACATCATGGTCAGGCGCGCGCTGGAGAAGAGCTCCATGCTTTCCGCCGACGTGACGGCCACCGCCGATCCGCATTTTGCGGAGCAGGATTCGACCGGCAACGGAGCGGTGTTCCACAAAGGACCTGCCGCCTCGAAGTACACTGGCGGAACCTCCAAGAGCGGCTCGAGCGACTGCGAGCCAGAATTCGTCGCCAAGATCAGAAAGATCATGGACGAAGGCGGGGTAACCTGGCAGATGGCCGAGCTCGGCAAGATGGAGAAGGGCGGCGGCGGAACCATCGCCCAGTATATGAGCAGGTTCGGAATGGCCGTTCTTGACATGGGAACGCCGCTCTGGAACATGCATGCCCCGTGCGAACTCGCCAGCAAATTCGACTGCTGGCAGACCTACTGCGCCTACTCGGCATATCTGAGGGCGAAGTGATAAGGGTAGTCCTGCCGGGCTACAGCGAACGCGGACGCATGTACGAAAAATACATGCGTCCGCGTCCGCACGATTTCACTGCCGTATAGGAATGGAAGGGAAAAGGCTGAAAATGAGATTGCCGGATGATTTCAGGGGTGCGGTTTTCGACAGCCGCGAAGTGAAGAATGGCATGCTGTTCATCGCGCTCAAGGGCGACAAGGTGGATGGCCACGACTACATTCCTGCTGCGCTGAAATCAGGCGCGGCAGGAATAATCGACGGCTACGGAGAGCTTTGGGACGCGGCGCGGGCGTACAGGCGTATCCTGAAGGCCAAGGTTATAGGCGTCACGGGCAGCGCGGGCAAGACAACCACAAAGGAACTTCTCAAGGCTTTCCTTTCCAAGGTTGGCCGCACTTCCGCCACTGCCGGGAACTTCAACAACCATATCGGCCTTCCGGTGACAATACTGAACACTCCGAAAGACGCCGAATTCCTCGTAGTGGAGATGGGTACGAACCATCCAGGCGAGATAGCGAAACTTTGCGATATCGCTGAACCAGACGCGGGGCTGATAACCTCCATCGGCAATGCGCACATAGAGTTCTTCGGTTCGCGCGAAGGAATTGCGAAGGTGAAGAGGGTTCTGCTTGAGCGCGTGTAGGAATTCGGTTTCGAGGAAGCCCCTGTCTGCGAATGGATTCGGGATGCATTGGCGGTAATCCTGCCCGGCGAGCACAACCTC
>JAGCPM010000114.1 GCA_017965685.1 Kiritimatiellia bacterium
CGGGATCGTCGATGTGCAGCTTGTCGAGCGCGAACACGGAGAGCACCACGAGCACGCCGGCGACGAGGCCGATCACGATCGAGGCGTTGGCCGTCACGAGGTCGCAGGGCGCGGTGATCGCGACGAGCCCCGCGAGAGATCCGTTCAGCGCCATGGTGAGGTCGGGTTTGCCCATGATGATCCACGCGGTGACGAGCGCGGAGATGGTGCCGGCGCAGGCGGCGAGGTTGGTCGTCATTGCGACGCGGCCGATGGAGCCGACGCCCGCCGTGTACGAGCCGGGGTTGAAGCCGAACCATCCGATCCAGAGGAGGAACACGCCAAGTGTACCGAGCACGAGGCTGTGCCCGGGGATCGGATTCGCCTTGCCGTCGTGGCGGTACTTGCCGATGCGCGGCCCCAGCGTGATTGCGCCGGCGAGGGCGATCCATCCGCCGACGGAATGGACGACGGTCGAGCCCGCGAAGTCGTGGAAGCCGAGACGTTCCAGCCAGCCTTGCGACGCTGCGCCCGCGAGAGAACCCCACATCCAGTGCCCGCTCACGGGATAGACTATTGCGCTCACGATGACGGAGTAGATGAGGTAGCTCTTGAACTCGATGCGCTCGGCGACTGCGCCGGAGACGATTGTCGCGGCGGTCGCGGCGAACATGGTCTGGAAGAAAAAGAACGTCCAGTCCCACGCGCCCTCGCCCGTCGCGAGTTGCGGCATGCCGAGTCCTCCCCAGCCGAACCATCCCGCCGCCTTCGTCGCGCCGAACATCAGCGCCGCGCCGAGGATGTAGAAGGCGAGCGAGCCGGCGGCGAAGTCCATCAGATTCTTCATCATTATGTTCGCGGCGTTTTTTGCGCGGGTGAAGCCGGTCTCGACTAGCGCGAAGCCCGCCTGCATCATAAATACGAGAATCGCCGCGACAAGCGTCCACACGACGTGCAGGTTGGTTTGGACTGCTGCGGTGGTTATTTCAGGTTCCATGTTTTCGTTCTTTCTTTTTGACAGGATTTACATGATTGACAGGATTGTTCTGAAATCTTGTAAATCCTGTGAATCCTGTCTAAAACTTTCTATTGTTTATCCAATAGCCGACGGGCCGCGCTCGCCTGTGCGTATGCGCACGCATTCGTCCATCGGCAGCACGAATATTTTTCCGTCGCCGATGTCGCCGGTGCGCGCGCCCTCGATGATGGCCTCGATCGTCTTTTCGATGTAGTCGTCGTTCACGGCGATGGCAAGGCGCATCTTCTTGTGGAGCGAGACCTCCTCCGTTGCACCGCGATACATGTGGATGTATCCGCCTTGCTGCCCGCACCCGAGCGCGTTGGTGACGGACATCTTGTATATCTCGCGGGCGAACAGCGCCTGCTTGACGGCATTCAGCCTCTCCGGCTGGATATATGCGATAATCAGTTTCATGATACCGGTGATTTAGCACATCCTGTGCCAAAGACAGACTGAGGACTAGTTGAGGGTATGTCTTTACAATTTGTGTAATATGTTTGGCAGATAGTGGCTACGGACGATGTAATTCAAAAACTGCGAATATCGCGGTTTTGCGGTTTGGCACACCTTGTGCTAAACATTTTGCGTGGACGGCGCATCATGGTGGTGTGGCGCCACGGAAAGGAAACGACACATGACGGAAGAGACAAAGGCCGCGACGCACTTCGGTGAAGATGTGTTCGGCGACGAGGCGATCAAGACATACCTGAGCAAAGACACCGCAAAGAAGCTCCAGGCTACGATTCGCGAGGGCAAGCCGCTCGACCCCTCCATCGCGAGCGAAGTCGCGCACGGCATCCGCCACTGGGCGATGGATCGCGGCGCCACGCACTACACGCACTGGTTCCTGCCGATGACGGGCGCGAGCGCCGAAAAGCATGATTCCTTCCTTGAAATCAAGGACGGCGAGCCCATAATGCTCTTCAGCGGAAAGAACCTCATAGTCGGCGAACCGGACGCGTCGAGCTTCCCGTCCGGCGGTATCCGCTCCACTTTCGAGGCGCGCGGCTACACTGCATGGGATCCGACGAGTCCTGCATTCATCAAGCGCCACTCGAACGGCGCGACGCTGTGCATCCCGACCGCCTTCTGCGCATACACGGGCGAGTCGCTTGACAAGAAGACGCCGCTCCTCCGTTCCATGCAGGCGCTCGACAAATCGCTCAAGCGGCTGATGAAGCTATTCGGTTGCGCCGAGGCGCACACGGGCTGCACGCTGGGCGCGGAGCAGGAATACTTCCTCATCGACAAGGAATACTGGAAGAAGCGTCCCGACCTGGTGCTCACGGGCCGCACGCTTTTCGGTGCGCCTTCCGCAAAGGGACAGCAGCTCGAAGACCACTACTTCGGCACGATTCCAGATCGAGTTCTATCCTTCATGAACGATGTGGAGCGCGAACTCTGGAAACTCGGCATCCCGGCGAAGACGCGCCACAACGAGGTCGCGCCCGCGCAGTTCGAGCTTGCGCCGCAGTTCGAGGAGCTGAACCTCGCCTCAGACCACAACATGCTCGTTATGGATGCCTTGAGGAACGTCGCCGACAGGCACGGCTTCAAGTGTCTGCTGCACGAAAAGCCGTATGCGGGCGTCAACGGTAGCGGAAAGCACAACAACTGGTCCGTCACCTACGGCGGACGCAACCTGCTTGATCCCGGTACGAATCCGCAGGAGAACGCGCTGTTCCTTACGATGCTCTGCGCCGTAATCGAGGCGGTCGATTCGCACGCCGACCTTCTTCGCGCATCCGTCGCGGGCGCCGGTAACGACCATCGCCTTGGCGCGAACGAGGCTCC
>JAGCPM010000115.1 GCA_017965685.1 Kiritimatiellia bacterium
CCGGGCTTCCGGCGGCGGGTGCCTGTTGCGGAACCGCGGCAGGGCGGATTGCCTGCGCCGACTGCCGTGCCGGGGCAGGGCGCATTTCGGGTTCGGATTGCGCGGGCTCCTTCAGGAGGTCCCTGTCGAACTCGACCGAACGTACGCCGAGGGTGCGTTCGAGTTCGAGTTCGGCTATGAGCGAATCGATTATTTCGTCGAGGGGATTCACGCCTCTGGCTTCTTGAAGCCGTAGGGGTTCTGGCTCTGCCAGCGCCATCCATCCTCGCACATCTCGTCGATTCCGCGCTCTGCCTTCCAGCCGAGTTCCTTCGCGGCGAGCGAGGGGTCCGCCCAGCATTCGGCTATGTCACCTGGACGGCGCGGCTGGATCTTGTAGGGAACCGGCCTGCCGGAAGCCTTCTCGAAAGCCTTCACAATCTGGAGGACGGAATATCCATTGCCAGTGCCGAGGTTGTATATCTTGAGACCGAGTTTCGGGTTCGCCTCAAGCTTTTCAATCGCCTTTAAGTGGCCTATTGCGAGATCGACCACATGGATATAGTCGCGAACGCCTGTGCCGTCGACGGTCGGATAATCGTTACCGAACACGTTCAATTCGGGAAGCCTTCCGACCGCGACCTGTGCCACATAAGGCAGCAGGTTGTTCGGTATGCCGGCCGGGTCTTCGCCGATCCTGCCCGATTTGTGCGCGCCGATCGGGTTGAAATACCTAAGAAGTATGACGTTCCATTCAGGATCGGCCTTTTGGACATCCTTGAAGACCTGCTCCATCATGAGCTTCGTCCAGCCGTAGGGATTCGTGCAGCCGGGCGTCGGGAAGTCCTCGCGGATCGGCACGCTCGCAGGGTCGCCGTATACTGTCGCGGAAGACGAGAAGACGATGTTCTTGCAGCCGTGGTCGCCGAGGCACTTGAGCAGCGTGAAGGTTCCGCCAAGGTTGTTCGAGTAGTACTTGAGCGGGATGCGGGTCGATTCGCCTACTGCCTTGAGCGCGGCGAAGTGGATGGCCGCGCCGAAGGGGCCGTCCGCATCGAGTATTGCATTCATTGCGGCTTCGTCGCGTATGTCGGCCTTGCGGAACAGGGGCGTCCTGCCCGTTATCTCCGCGACGCGCTTGAGTGATTCCTCGCAGGAATTGCAGAGGTTGTCGACGACAACGACGTCGTGTCCGGCGTTCAGCAATTCTACGACCGTATGGCTGCCGATGAAGCCGGCACCGCCTGTTACAAGTATCTTCATTGCTTTTTCTCCTTGGTTTGATCTTCGGTGTTATGGAAAGTATACCATATTCCCCCGTTTAGCGCAACCCCCCGGCTACGCGCAGGAGCGGGCGATTTCGGCGATGACCAGAGCGTCTATGCTACCGGCGGAAGAGACCGCCTTTTCGCGCAGAGCGACGAAACGGGCTCTCGCGAGCCTGAGTTCAACCAAGCGCCACTTTCGTAGGAAGCCCTCGTTCTTTCTCGCGGCGAATGGGGCCATGCCTTCCGTAGCCTCGGCCCAGAGCCCTTGTTCTTGCGCGTCCTTAAGTTCCGCCAACTGTCGGAAGAACTTCTCTATGACGCCGCTCATGAAGACGGCAAAACCGTTTTCGCCCTCGAAGCGCCTTGCTGCCGCGATTGCTTTCCCGGCGTTTCTTTCGCCGATGGCGTCCGTGACATCCCATATCGCGGGTTCCACTCCCACGCCCTGCGAGGATATTTCGGAGACGTCTTCGGCGGATATCGTCTTCCTCCCGTCGCCAAGATAGTCGCGCATCTTGCCGAGCTCGGACATGATGGATCGTGTATCGGTCCCGACAACGGCGATGAACTTCTCGGCTACGCCATTGCCGAACGCGAGGCCCAGTTCCTTCGCAAGATCAATTGCCCTTACGGTGGCGTCGCGCTGTTGTTCCCAAGGTTTTGCGGCGGCAAAGAATACGATTTCCGCGACCTTTGCGAGGGTCTTTGCAAAGATGGAGGTCTTGAGCATCCGGGGGCCGCTTATGATGAACTTCTGGTTTTCCGGCATCGGCGAGGACGCGAGGTTTTCGGCGAGCCTTTCGAGCGCGCCCTTGACTTCTTCGCCAGGGCCGCCTTTGCCTGACTGGGGGAGGAAGCCCACGTTCTTCCACCACGTGACCTTGACGGGATCCAGAAAGGGTGGAGTCCGAAAACTTTCCATTGCCTTTTTGATGGAGGCCATCTGGTCCGCCGCGTTGGAGTCGTTCGCCGAGTCGATGACTTCCAGTGCGGTGCCGGAAGCGTCGCCCGCGATGCGTTTGGCGGTTTCGCCTACGAGGAAATCATCCTCGCCGATTATGACGTGTAGATTGCCCATATGCGAGTAGCAGAGCGCCGAATGCGGCCATTGTGAGCGAAATTGCCTGCGAGATGCTCAGCCCGAGAACCGTGGCCCTTGGATCGCCGCGCAACGTTTCCGTCGCCACACGGATCGCGGCATACCCGATGAGGTACGCGCCTGCGGTGTGGCGGCGCCATTTGAGGTAGATGAAAAGGAGCGCCGCGAAGAGCGCCAGAAGAAGCGCAGCCTCGAAAAGCTGCACCGGGAACACCGGAAGCGACGCGCCTGCGGAGGAGTCTATAAGACCTTCCCTGATCTGGCCGTACCATGCCGGGGAGTGGCGCGGGAAGCGGACGGCGAACCGTGAAGCGGAAAGCTTTCCGTAGCAACAGCCGTAGAAGAAGCAGCCGAGGCGCCCGAAAGCGTGGCCGAGCGGGACGACTGTGCAGAAGAAATCGCCTAGAGCGAGCGGACGTTCCTTCTTGATTGCGCACCATGTGAAAAATACGAGAATCGAAAGGATAAGTCCGCCGTAGAACATGAGCCCGCCCTGGTCGATGCGGAAGACATTCAGAGGATTGGCGGCGAACTCGGATCTCCAATGCTCGATGACGTATGCGATGCGGCTGCCGAGGACTCCGCCGAGCATCAGCGACACCATGAAGTTCGACAGGTCCCTGCGTCCAGAGAGCTTTTCAACCAGCCACCAGCAGGCGAGGAATCCGATTGCCATGCACGCGCCGTACGTGCGTAGCTTGAGGAAGCCCATATCGACGAGGACCGGAAACATCACCCGCCTTTCACGAAAAGCGAACAGACCCAGAGGATTCCGCGCCATATCGCGACCAGCGCGGTCCAGTACGCGCCCGTCAGACGTCCGAGGACTATCACTCCAAGATCCTTGAAAGGAACGGACGTCGTAGCCGCGAGCCAAAGGAGCACAAGCGCGACGTTCATGACGAATATGAACGTCCACGAGAATATCCTGCCGTAGAGCTTCACGTCCGGCTGGCGCTCGGTAAGGGTGTCGAGCGTGAAGACGATATGGAAGGCCCATGTAAAGCCGATGAGCCCCGTCCAGACCGGGAGCGCCGGAAGAGGTTTCACGAACGCCGAGGTTATGAGCGCGATGACTATGACGACGAAGGTGTAGAAGGGGAAGAAGTACGGTGCGAGCGTAATGAGAAAATTCGATTTTGTGAGCCGAACGCTGCCGCCGTCGGCAGAGACGCGCACTTTCGAGGGAATCGCGCCGAACAGAAGACCCCACAGCGCGTGCGTGAGTTCGTGTCCGAGGACGTAAGCCCTCACGGGGTGCGATATGGCCATCCACGAGAAAACGAAGACGAGCATTCCAAAGACGAGGGAGACCGCTTCGACGCTGACTCCGCCCGCACCGTCCGCCGCCCGCACGAGCGTGTCGACAAGCGAGCGCCCCATTCCCCAGCAGGCTGGAAGGAGCGCGATTCCGAAGAGCATTCTGAGGAAATTCGCCATCTATTTCTTCTCGTCGAATATGAAAACGATCTCGCCGGGGAAAACCCTGCGGTTCTGCCGCGCGATCATCTCGACGAACTCGCGATCGGTCTTGAAGCGCGTCTGGTTGTCGCGCAATTCCGCTATTTTGCGGCGCATGGCCGCAATCTCCTCGTTGAGTTTCGCGTCCTTCTCGCGCAGCGATCTGGAGCGCATATAGTTGGGCCAGAGCATCACCGTTCCGCCGACCAGAATGGCCAGCGCGAGCGAAACCGTGAACGCCCTGAAGAACCTGTCTTTGAAGCCTTCTTTCATGACGAGAGAAAGTATATCAAAATTTTCGTGCGAAAAACATTGACTTTTGAAAAAAATATGAGATACTATACGCCCGTTACGGTGGATTAGGCTCCTCCGTGCGCCCCGAACCTGGGCGTCAAAATGGTATCAAGAAGGAAATAAGACAAATGAAGATAAAGGCAACCAAGAAGCCTGCGGCCGAGAAGGTCGTGGCGAAGAAGACGCGCGTTTGCAAGGCCGCGGCCGCTCCTGCGGTCAAGCCTGTCAAGCCCGCGAAGACGCCCGTGACGTTCACCGTCCATGCCGACAAGGGCAAGGAAGTGTTCCTCGCTGGCGAGTTCAACGGTTGGGATCCCGCCGCCAAGAAGCTGGCGTACAAGGCCCGTGCGGGCGTCTACACGACGACCCTCAACCTCGAGGCCGGGACATACCAGTACAAGTTCGTGATCGACGGCACGTGGTGCGCCGATCCCGAGAACGTCAACTCGGTCCAGAACGACCAGGGCACGTTCAACTCCGTGATCGAGGTCAAGTAAGCTTCTTCTCCATGCAGAAGACCTTGTCGCCGACCCTGCAGCGGGGAGCGACGAAGGTGACCCAGGATCCACGTGCGCCGACGACCGGCACTTCCGAGTCGCGGCGCATTTCTTTTAGCGTGAATTCCTGCACTCCGGTGGTCGGCCCTTGTATCTGCAAGGTGTCGCCGACCCTGATTTCGCGGTCCTGTATCTTCACCTGTGCGATGCCGGCCTTTGCGAAATAGTCGATGACCACGCCGACATGCCTCTTCACGCGCGTGGCTAGGGAGTTTTCGCTGTCGGTGAACTGCCCGTCGCCGGGCCTGCCGTAGAAGAGGCCTTTCGAGAATTCACGGTGGAAGACCTTTTCGAGCTCCGTCTCGAGTTCGCGCACGAGTTCCGGAGTGTATTCCCCGGAGAGCACTGCATCGACCGCTTTTCGGTAGCACCGGACCGACGTCTTCACGTACTCCGCGTTTCTAGCGCGGCCCTCTATCTTGAAACTCGCTATTCCGGCTTTCATCAGGGCGTCCACGAATCCGATCGAGCAGAGATCCTTAGCCGACAGTACGGTATGCGCGCCAACAATGAAGGCGGTGTCTGATTCGTGCACCGGATTGCCTTCGCCATCCGAGTACAGGTCGACTGCCTTCACTAGGAATTTACGCCGGCAAGGCTGGTGACACTCCCCCCTGCAAGCCGACTTGCCGAATGCGTCATGGCTCATCAGACATCTGCCCGAAAGCGCCACGCACTGCGCGCCGTGCACGAAACACTCTATCTCGACCGGTGCCACCTTCGCCGCTATCATCTTCACTTCCGCGAGTGTGCACTCTCTCGCGAGGACGACCCTCGTGGCACCCTGCGAGGCGGCGAACGACACTGCGGCGGAATTGGAAAGCGACATCTGGGTGGATATGTGAAATTGGCAGCCGTGCTTTTTGAGAAGCCCTATCACGCCCCAGTCGCTGACGATGAAGGCGTCGACATGGTCCTTCGCGCCGATGATGGTCTTCTCGATCTCCTCCGCCTCGCCTTCGAACATTATCGCGTTCAGTGCCAGGTAGCGTTTCACGCCTTTCTCCCTGCAGCGCCTTGCAATCTCTGGAAGGTCCTCACGGCGGAAGTTTATTCCGCTCCTTGCGCGCATGTTGAAGGTGCCGAGCCCGAAGTAGACCGCATCCGCACCGGCGTCGAGCGCAGTCTGAAGGCACGTGAAATCGCCCGCCGGCGCGAGAATCTCCGGCCGAAGTGGCATGTCAGAACTTGCGCTTGCGGTAGAGTATGTAGAATAGCACTCCAACCCCGCCCGCGAGGAAGGCCGAGAGCCCCATGACAATCGCGAAGGCTGCCTTGCCCGCGCCCTGGAAGGGGAGTGGTATGTTCATGCCGTAGATGGAGGCGATTAGCATAGGCGCCGCGAGGAGTATCGTCGCCGCCGTTAGGTATTTCATCACGTTGTTCAGGTTGTTGCTGATGAGCGAGGCGAATGTATCAAGGGTGCCATTGAGGATGTTCGCGTGTATCTGCGCGGTCTCGAGTGCCTGCTGGTATTCGACCATCGCGTCCTCGAGCTGGTCGCGGTCGTCCTCCTCGAGCTGCATCTGCCGCGCCGTGTTGGCCCGCGCGAGGGCGATAGTGTCAGCCTTGAGCGAGGTCGTGAAGTAGACGAGCGTCTTTTCGATCGTGAGCAACTTCAACAGCGCTTCGTTCGAGATTGTCTGGTGCAGCTCGTCTTCCAGCGCGTTGGTCCTTAGGTGTATGTCGTGTATGTACCTCAGGAAGAGCACTCCGCCATGCCAGAGGAGCCTGAACGCGAAGCGATATTTGTCCGAAGGAGGACACACCCTGCGTATCTGGTCGAGAAAAGCGGTCGTCACTGGCGTAGCGAGGCTCGAAACCGTGATCACCGATTTGCCGAAGAGGATTATTCCGAGAGGAGTCGTCCTGTATGGCGCCACGTCATCCGTTTCGTCAATCGTCGGGACGTGGACGATCATGATCGTCGCATCGTCGTCGTAGTCAAAGCGCGGCCTTTCGTCGGCGTCGAGGGGGTCTGTCAGGAAGTCGCGCGGCACCTTGGAGTGCGTGAGGACCCGCTCAAGCTCGGTCGTCGTGGGATCCACGAGATTGATCCAGCAAGATTCGCCGAATTCCTGTGCCTCCTTGAGGCCGCCGTTATCCCAGCGGTAGATCGTCATCATGGCTTGTCACCCCAGTTGCGAGAGAAACCTCATGTCGTTTTCGTAGAGCCACCTGATGTCGGGGATGCCGTATTTGATCATGGCGATCCTCTCTACTCCGAAACCGAAAGCGTAGCCGCTTACCTTTGCGGGGTCGTATGCGCCGTCCTTGCGGCGCGAATCGACGAATCCGAATACGCGCGGATCAACCATTCCCGCGCCAGCGACCTCTATCCATCCTGACTGCTTGCAGACGTTGCAACCCTTGCCCTTGCAGACGTGGCACGTAAAGTCGACCTCAACGGAAGGCTCGGTGAACGGGAAGAAGTGGGGACGGAACCTGACCGTAACACCATCGCCCATCATCTCCTTTGCGAAGTATGCAAGTACGGATTTCAGATCGGCGAGGGAGACGGGCTTGGTATCCACGTAGAGGCCCTCGATTTGATGGAAGTTGGCGGAGTGGGTGGCGTCCGTCGTGTCGCGCCTGTAGGTGCGGCCCGGGCAAATCACCCTGACCGGCGGCGCACTCTGCTCCATCACTCTGATCTGGACCGGCGAGGTCTGGGTTCTCAAAAGGCAATCGTCACCGAACCAGAAAGTGTCGCTCCTATCCTGGGAAGGGTGGTGCGCGGGGGTGTTCAGTGCGGTGAAGTTGTGGAAGCGGTCCTCCAGCTCGGGGCCGTCGGCGACCGTGAAGCCAAGTCTGGAGAATATCGCGGCCGATTCCTCCATCACGCGCGTGAGGGGGTGCTTTACGCCGAGGCTCCTCCACATTCCGGGGAGTGTAAGGTCGGCATCGACGCGCTTTTCGGAGCTTCCCGCACCGCCACCTTTGGCCGCGAGGGCGGCTTCGACTTCGGCGCGCCAAGATTGCACGGCCTTGCCGAATGCGGGACGCTCCTCCTTCGGGACGTCCTTCATCGCTTTTATGAGCGCCGGTATCGAGCCGTTGCGCCCCACATATTTTACACGCAACGATTCCACTCCCGCCGCATCCTGCGCGGCGGCTATTTCGGCAAGGCTCGCAGCCTTGGCGTTCTCGAGTTCTGCCAATGTCATCTTCTACTTCCTCTGTGAACAAAAAAGTATATCAAATCCCACCCCTCGAAGTCAACCTCGCGTGCAGGCCGACGGACGTCATTAGTGGCGGAAGAGACCCGTAGTCCACTCTCCGAGTGTCTTGTGCGAGACTTCGATGAAGCCCTGGTCGGCGAACGCCTTTACGACTTCCGGATAGAGTTCGTTCAGGATTCCGGAGGCGATAAGGTTCTTTTTCGCGTACGAAGCGACTTCGTCCGCAAATGCGATCAGGACTGGACCTAGTATGTTCGCGGCGACGGTGTCGGCGGGTTCGAACGGCGCCTTCATGCCCTTGCCGAGCGCGAACCGGAAATACGAAGCATGCGCGTTGTTGATGGCCGCGTTCTCCTCGGCGACGGGAATCGTCTCCTCGTCGATGTCGAAGCCCACGACGGGAGAATATCCCAGAAGCGATGCCGCGATTGAGAGGATGCCCGAGCCGGAGCCCATGTCGAGGAACGACCCTTCATGCGGCAGTTCGTCGATAAACTGAAGACACGCCTTGGTCGTTTCGTGCTTGCCGGTGCCGAACGCGAGGCCCGGATCGAGAGTAATGACGATTTCGTCCCGATTGGAATCGGGCAAAGGCTCCCAGACGGGATGCAGGATTATGTGCGGCGAGGCGTGCTCGGTCTTGAAATGCCGGCGGTAGCTGAGCTTCCAGTCCTCGTCCGCGATTGCGACCGTCCGAACCTCCGCCTTGGTGCCGACGATTTCCAGCGCGCGCGAAAGGGCTTCGCGCGATTCCTCGGCCCGATCGTCCTCGGGGAAGAATATCTGCACCTCGGCGAGCGGTTTCTCGACGTCGCGGTACGAGGACAGAATAAAATCCCCTCCGTCGAATACTTCGAAGAGGGGATTCACGAAGCGCTCTTCGAGAGCGCAGAAGGTTTTGTTCACTTCGCCGCCTTCTTGGCGACAAGCTTCTTGACGACGGTCGGGCGCTGAACCAGGACGCGAACCTCCTCGTCGCCCATGCGCTTGACCTCCGCCTCGTCCATGCCGAACTTCACAAGACGCGAACGCTGCGCCTTGTTTTTGCGCGCCTTGCCGGCGGGCGTCTTGCACGGACGGACATGCGATTCCTTCCGGAGTGTGCGGCCTGTACCCATTTTGTTGCCTTGCCTTTCCTTATTGTGGTGGACCAGGGGGGATTTGAACCCACGACCCAGGGATTATGAGTCCCTTGCTCTGACCGACTGAGCTACTGGTCCATGAAAAACGGAGCATAGTATATCATATTTTCCCCCTTGCGCGCAAGAGGGTATTTTTGATATACTATACACCCTAACCCGAAATGCGGACAGTTAACAAAGTGGTCGCTTACCACACTTCAGGCGCGTTCATTGGGCTGAAGTATAATCCATTTCGAAGAAAAACACAAAAACACAAGGCGGAAACATGAGCGCAGAACGCAAAATGTTCGGCAAGTTGCAGAGTGCCTCGGGCAATCTGCCAGACTTGATTGACATACAGACAGGGGCGTACGAGGATTTCCTTCAGTCGAACGTCCCGCCGCAGAAACGCGAGGACAAGGGCCTGCAGGCGATATTCAGGGAAATCTTCCCTGTCGTCAGCTATGACGGCCGCTACAGTATCGACTTCGTCAAATACGACCTCAGGGAGCCGAAGAAGGGCTACCTGCAGGCTCTCATAGACGGAGAGACGTACTCTAGAGGCCTTTTCGCGACATTCCGCCTAAAGGATGGCGACGATGTGCGCGAGGAGGACGTTTTTATGGGCGAGATGCCCGTGATGACTCCTGATGGCGCGTTCGTCATTAATGGCGCCGAGCGCGTAATCGTGTCGCAGTTGCACCGCTCGCCGGGCATCTCGACCGAGCGCCAGGTCCATGCGAACGGCCAGGAGCTCCTTTCCGTAAGGATCATCCCCGACCGCGGCAACTGGATCGAGGTGATGTTCGACACGAATGACATCATGTGGTGCTTCATGGACCAGAGGCGCAGGAGGAGGAAATTCTACGCCACGACCCTCCTCAGGGCGTTCGGACATGGTTCCGACGAGGCGGTCATGAGCCTCTTCTACGAGTTCAAGACGCTGCCTACAAAGGGCAAGTACACAGACAAGGATCTCCACCTGATGGTGATGAAAGACGACCTCATCGACACGGAGTCGCAGGCCGTTCTCGCCAGGCGCTTTGACCCCGTGACCCCCGCCCAGATGGCGCAGTTCGCGGCGGCGGGCATAGCCGAGGTAGAGGTTGTCGACGTATCTTCCGACAACGGAACGCTCATCAAGACCCTCCGCGAGGACGCGAAGGCCGGAATCCGCAACGAGGAGGACGCTCTAAAGGAAGTGTACCGCAGGATGAGGCCGGGCGATCCGCCCACGACCTCCAATGCGCGCCAGCTCATGCACAGGATGTTCTTTGAGCGCGCGCACTATGATCTCGGGCTCGTAGGCCGCCACAAGATCAACAAGAGGCTCGGTCTCGACGGTCTTGTCGACGAAAACCTCAGGACTCTTCAGGAAGGCGGCACGGACGTGATCGAGGCAATCCGCCTTCTATTGAGGATATACGTCGGCAAGGACGTGGTGGATGACATCGACCACCTCGGCAACAGACGCGTGAGGACGGCCGGCGAGCTTCTCGAGAACCAGTGCCGCGTCGGTCTCGCCCGCACCGAGAGGCTGATCCGCGAGCGCATGACGATACACGACCCCAACTCCGGCGCGCTCACGCCGAGCAGGCTTGTGAATTCGAAGACGTTCAGCGCGGTGGTGATGGACTTCTTCGCGAGGAGCCAGCTTTCGCAGTTCATGGACCAGACGAACCCTCTTTCGGCCCTCGCCCACAAGAGGCGCCTTTCCGCGCTCGGTCCCGGCGGTCTCAGCCGCGAAAGGGCGGGCTTCGAGGTCCGCGACGTGCATCCTTCGCACTACGGACGCATCTGCCCGATTGAAACGCCAGAAGGCCCGAACATCGGTCTCATTTCGTCCCTCGGTATCTACGCCAAGATCAACGAGTACGGCTTCATCGAGACGCCCTACAGGAAGGTCGTGGACGGCCGTGTCACGGACCAGATCGAATATCTTGCCGCAGACACGGAGGAGCAGTATGTAATCGCGCAGGCCAACGCGCCTCTCACTGCGGGCGGACGTTTCGCCGACAAACTCGTGACCTGTCGCCACAAGACGGAGTTCTGCGACAAGCCAGCATCCGAGGTCCAGTACATCGACGTGGCGCCGATGCAGGTGATTTCTATCGCTGCAGGTCTCATTCCGTTCCTTGAGCATGACGACGCAAACCGCGCGCTCATGGGCGCAAACATGATGAGGCAGGGTGTGCCGCTGATGACTACTGAAAGGCCGTATGTCGGAACCGGTCTTGAAGGAGTCTCCGCTCGCGACAGCCAGGTTATCGTAACCGCCCTCGCGGACGGAATCGTTGCGTACGTCTCCGCCGAGTTCATAATCGTGACGAAGGACGGCAAGCTTCCCGCAGGCGACGCGCAGTTCGCGCACGATCCAGAGAACGGCGTGTGGAGGTATGACCTCCAGAAGTTCCGCCGCTGCAATTCCGGAACCTGCTTCAACCAGAAGCCGACCGTCAGGAAGGGCGACAAGGTCAAGTTTGGTGACTGCATAGCCGACGGTCCCGCGACCGACCAGGGCGAACTCGCCCTCGGCAAGAACCTTCTCGTGGCGTTCATGAGCTGGAGGGGCTACAACTTCGAAGACGCGATTCTCATCAACGAGAGGTGCGTGCGCGAGGATATGCTCACGTCGCTGCACATTGTCACCTTCGAGTGCAGCGCCCGCGACACAAAGCTTGGTCCCGAGGAGATTACTCGCGATATCCCGAATGTCAGTGAGGACGCGCTCAAGAACCTCGGTCCGGACGGCATCATCCGCGTCGGCGCTGAGGTCAAGCCCGGCGATATACTCGTCGGCAAGATTACGCCCAAGGGCGAGACGGAACTCCTGCCCGAGGAAAGGCTCTTGAGGGCTATTTTCGGCGAGAAGGCCGCCGATGTCAAGGATACCTCGCTCACCGTTCCGCCGGGAACGACAGGCGTCGTGATGAGCGTCCAGGTCTCCACCTCGAACGCCGCTGCATCCGATGACCGCGAGGAGGATAAGGCCAGCAAGAAGGCCAAGAAGGCCGCCGAGAAGCGTCGCAAGGAGCAGCTATCCAAGCTTGAGCGCGAACTGACCGGCAAACTTGCCGACGAGCTTCAGGACGAGAAGCTGCCTTGCGACGTCACCGACACGGTCACTGGGGACACGATACTACCGGCCAACAAGAGGATAAAGAAGAGCCAGCTCGCGGTGCTTTCCAAGGCGCACTCTCACTGGGATGCGGGCGACGGCCCCGTGCGCGACAAGATCGCGACGATCATGGATCCGTTCGAAATGGAGTTCGCGTCCATTGAAGACGCGGCCGAGGAAGATGGCGGTCTCTTCGGCGATCTCACCGGCGAAGGCGAGATCGTCAAGTCGGTCCGTGTGTACCTCGTCGACAAGAAGAACCTCTCGGTCGGCGACAAAATGGCCGGCCGCCACGGAAACAAGGGTGTCGTTTCGCGTATTTTGCCGAGCTGCGACATGCCGTTCCTGCCGGACGGAAGGCCGGTCGACATAGTGCTGAACCCGCTGGGCGTGCCTTCGCGCATGAACCTCGGGCAGTTGTTCGAGACGTATCTCGGCCTCGCCTGCCGCTATCTCGGCTTCCACGCCGCGACTCCCGTGTTCGACGGCGTCGAGGAAACGGAAATCGACGCGCTCCTCAAGCAGGCGCGCAAGGTGCAGGAGAAGGAGGAGGGCGCTCAGAGCTGGATCACGCCCGAGGGCAAGACGGTCCTTTACGATGGCCTCACCGGCGAACCTTTCGCGCAGAAGGTTGTGGTCGGTGTCATCTACATGCTGAAGCTCCACCACCTCGTAACCGACAAGATGCATGCCCGCGCAATCGGCCCGTACTCGCTTGTCACGCAGCAGCCGCTCGGCGGCAAGGCTCAGCTTGGCGGCCAGAGGATGGGCGAAATGGAGGTGTGGGCCCTCGAAGCTTACGGCGTGGCCTACGCCCTGCAGGAGCTCCTCACGGTCAAGTCCGACGATGTGAACGGCCGAACCAGGATATACGAGTCCATCGTGAAGGGCACGAACGTGCTCGAGTCTGGGATGCCTGAATCGTTCTCTGTGCTCATCCACGAACTCCGCGGCCTCTGCCTCGACACCCAGCTTCTGGGCGGCGAGGTCGAGAAGCGCAAGAAGTCCGATCGTGGCGCGAAGGCTGCCGCACAGACCGCCGACGCGGTCGTTTCCGACGATCTGCTCGCCGGCGCGCTCAACCTCTAATCTGGAATTCCGAAACGGAGACAATCAATGAATCCCTACAACACGGATATTTTCGGCGGTTCGTTCAACGCTTCCGCCCACTACGACGCGATCAAGGTGCAGCTGGCATCTCCCGAGACCATACGCGGTTGGTCGCATGGCGAGGTCAAGAATCCCGAGACGATCAACTATCGCACGTTCAGGCCTGAGAAGGACGGCCTTTTCTGCGAGAAGATCTTCGGACCTACAAAGGACTGGGAGTGCGCCTGCGGAAAGTACAAGCGCATAAAGAACAAGGGCATAATCTGCGACCGCTGCGGGGTTGAAGTTACGCTTTCCTCCGTCAGACGCCAGAGAATGGGCCATATTGAGCTCGCCGTCCCGGTGAGCCACATCTGGTTCTTCAAGTGTTCTCCTTCGCGCATGGGGCTTCTCCTCGACAAGACGAGCCTCGAGCTTGAGAGGGTGCTCTACTACCAGGACTGGATGGTCATTGATCCGGGTGACACGCCTCTCAAGACCGGCCAGATACTGACCGATCAGGAATACGTCGACGCGCAAGAGAAGTACAATGACGACTTCCGCGCAGAGATGGGCGCCGAGGCGATTCGCAAGATGCTCAAGAGGATTGACCTCGACCAGCTGATGAAGGACCTCGAGGAGGAGATGGAAAACACCCGCTCCAAGCAGAACCGCAAGAAGATCGCCAAGCGCATGAAGGTGGTGGAAGGGTTTAGAGCCTCCAAGTCCAAGCCCGAGTGGATGATTCTAGACGTTCTGCCCGTCATACCTCCGGAACTCAGGCCTCTTGTTCCGCTGGACGGCGGCAAGTTTGCGACGAGCGACCTGAACGACCTCTACAGGCGCGTCATCAACCGCAACAACCGCCTGAGGAACCTCCTCGCGCTAAAGACTCCCGACGTGATTATCCGCAACGAGAAGCGCATGCTTCAGGAAGCGGTTGACGCGGTGTTCGACAACGGCCGCCACGGCAGGGCTGTGACCGGTCCCGGCAATCGAGCCCTCAAGTCTCTTTCCGAGATACTGAAGGGCAAGACGGGCCGATTCCGCCAGAATCTTCTCGGCAAGCGCGTGGACTACTCCGGCCGTTCGGTAATCGTTGTAGGCCCCGAGCTCAAATTCCCGCAGTGCGGTCTTCCGAAGGAGATGGCACTCAGGCTGTTTGAGCCGTTCATAATCCGCCTCCTGAAGGAAAAGGGTCTCTGCCACACGGTGCGCACGGCGCGCAAGATGATCGAGCGCCACGACGTGCAGGTCTGGGACTGCCTCGAAGAGGTCATCAAGGACAAGACCGTGTTCCTCAACCGTGCGCCGACCCTGCACCGCCTTTCGATCCAGGCGTTCGAGCCGGTGCTCGTTGAAGGCAAGGCAATTCGTCTGCACCCGATGGTCTGCACCCCGTTCAATGCCGACTTCGACGGCGACCAGATGGCCGTGCACGTACCGCTTTCCGTCGAAGCCCAGATCGAGTCGCGCCTGATGATGCTTGCGTCTACATCGATATTCTCTCCGGCGAGCGGAAAGTCTGTCATGACGCCCACTCAGGATGTCTGTCTTGGGCTTTACTTTCTCACCGTATCCTCGCAGCAGGACAAGCTCGCCGGCAAGCTCGCCGGCAAGTACGACAGTTCAACCGAGCATCTGCCGCTCTTCAACGATTTGGCCGAGGTGGAGTTCGCGATTGCGGAAGGTGCGATAGACTACCATACGCGCATCCGTTTCAGGAACCCCGACTACGGCACTACGGGCCGTCCTCACGGCGTCACGGACAGGAGGACGATTGACACTACCTCCGGTCGCGTGATCTTCAACGGCGTATGGCCGAAGGAGATGGGCTTCTGGAACGACAAGTGCTCCAAGAGCGAGATTGGCAAGCTTATCTTGGACTGCCACCGCGTGGCCGGCCATGATGTTGCCGTGCAGTGCATTGACGCTCTCAAGGAACTAGGCTATCGCTTTGCGACAGTTTCCGGCGCTTCGATGGGCCTCAAGGACATGATCCGCCCGGCCGAAAAGGATGCCGAGATCGCGAAGGCCCGCGCAGAGGCGGAAAAGGTCCAGGCTCAGTTCCAGCAGGGTATAATCACCGACGGCGAACGCCACAACAAGATTGTCGATATCTGGGCTGGCACGACCGAGAAGATAGGCGACATGCTCTACAAGACAATCGACAGGAATATCAAGCCGGAAGATCCGAAGCCGACCGAGCTCAACCCTGTGTACATGTTCGCCGACTCGAAGGCCCGCGGTTCAAAGCTGCAGATCCGCCAGCTCGCCGGCATGCGCGGACTGATGTCCAATCCTTCGGGAGACATCATCGAGAGGCCTATTACCGCGTCGTTCCGCGAAGGTCTTTCGGTTCTTGAGTACTTCATCTCGTCCCACGGCGCCCGCAAGGGTCTGGCCGATACCGCCCTCAAGACGGCGGACGCCGGCTACCTCACGCGCAAGCTCGTGGACGTTTCGCAGGACGTGATCATAACGCAGGAAGATTGCAACACCGTCAACGGCATCGAGGTCGAGGCCATTGTCGAGGGCGACGAGGTCAAGGTAACGCTCGGCGAGCGCGTCCTCGGCCGTACCGCGCTCTATGACATCACGAACCCCAAGGACGGCAAGACGATTGTCCGTGCAAACGAAATCATCGACGAAGCCGCCTGCAAGGAACTCGACGCCAGCGGCATCGAGAAGGTCTGGATACGCTCCGGCCTTACCTGCGATGCCGAGCACGGCATGTGCGCGAAGTGCTACGGCCGCGACCTTTCGACCGGCAAGGAGGTCGAAATCGGCACCGCGGTCGGCATCATCGCCGCGCAGTCCATTGGCGAGCCCGGCACTCAGCTCACGATGCGTACGTTCCACATCGGCGGCACCGCCTCCGCGACCGCGAACGTCCCGGAAA
>JAGCPM010000116.1 GCA_017965685.1 Kiritimatiellia bacterium
ACGCCGCCGTCGCTCTCGCCAAAGCGTGCGCCATGGCCGATCCAAAGGGCGGCGATCAAGAATCGCTCAAGTACTATATGGCCGCCTGCGCGCTTAAGCCACGCTCCAAGGATACTCTCATGGCCGCCGGAGACCTCGCGATGAAGACTGCCAGCTATGCGAGCGCCGTTCAGGCCTATTCGCGCGCCGTTGCCGTCAGCCCTAACGACGTCACCGCGATAGACTGCCTCATACGCGCCCTTAGAAAGAGCGGCAAGGAGCAGAATGCCGTTGCGGACGTCTACCAACGCTACCGCGACGGAATAAAGGTGGCGAAAAGGAACTGATCCTTGGCGAACCTTCGGCCCGCAGACTACGCGCTAGGAGCCTTCACGGCCGCAATGGCGGTCATGGGGCTCTTCCGCGGGCTTTCTGGCGCGCTTGCGTTCGTTTCCGCGACCGTTTCTGCGGGGGCGGTCGCCACATTCGGATGGGATATCTCCGCGAGATGGCTCTCCGAGCCATGGTCGCGGGGCGCGGCTACGCTAGTCGCCTCAATCCTCGCCTTCGGCATCGTCCGCGCGATCGTCAAGAAGCTCGCCGGCAACATTCTTTCCCAGCCCTCCGATTCGATATTTGGCTTTGCGGTCGGTCTTGCCGCAGGCGTGCTCCTCGCCGCGATTTGGGCGTACCTCGGAATCCATCTCGAACATTCTTCAATCGCCACGGAGCTCCATTCATGCCTTTTTCAGGCGAGCGTCTGATGGCGGAAGCTGAAAAGTTCAAGAAAAATCTTCTGAACTTTTTCTGGCGCCAAGGCGTTTCACATTACGAGGGCGAGGATCTTGTCCAGGAAACGTACCTGCGGCTCTGGAAGTACCGCGACCGCTACAAGGAAACCGCAAAACTTTCGACGTTCCTCTTCTTGCTTGCGCGCCAGGTCAGACTCGATGCGTTTAAGATGCATACCCGGCGCCAGAGGCGCGAGGACGGATGGTCGAAAGAGCGGCCCGAGACGGTTCAAAGACCCGTGTATTGCACGCGGGAGGATGTCAGGTGGGCGATGTCGCAGTTGCCGGAGGCTATGCGAGAGGTCGTGGAGCTGGCGGTTTTCCAGGATATGCCGTACGCAGAGGTTGCCGAAGTGCTCGAAATACCTGTCGGGACGGTTAAGTCGCGGATGTCCAACGCCCTTAGGAAACTAAAGGAGGTGCTCGATGACGAAAGATCTTGAGAATACGCTTGTGGAGTTGGGCCCGGAATACGCCGGACTCGTCGGCCGCCTTCGCGCCGCGTATGAAACGGAAGGCCGCAGACCGCAAGCCGCGCCCCGCAGACTGCTGTTCCTGAGACTTTTCGTCGCAGCCTGCCTTGTCGTAGCTTGCGGAGTCGTTTTTCTGAAGCACGAAGCACCGAGCCCCAGACTTTTCACCAGCTCGCCCTACACACTCGCCCTCACCTCGTCGATACGCGCTATAATCGCGTCGCAAAAGCCAGATGGCAGCTGGGGCAACGACTACCTGACGCGCCAGAACGCTGCCGCGCTCCGTGCCGCCGATTCCTCGGGCGTCCCGTACAAGAAGGCGCTCCGATATCTCAAGTCCAAGGGTCTTTCGCCCATCTCGGCAGAAGAACTCTCCTCCCGCATCCTTCTCGCAAACAACTAGTTTTCTGAATAGCGGTTGAATCGGCGAATGTTTTTTGGTATACTTTCCGCCGGATGAAAACCAAGGAGGAGGAAAAATGAAGGAGTTGTTCGAGGTTGACTGCGCGAAATGCGTGAAATGCGGCCTGTGCGTGGCGGATTGCGCATTCGGGGCGCTGAGGTTGGACGATTTGCGCTCGCCAGTGATGGCCAAGCCGGAGGCTTGCATGAAATGCCAGCACTGCCTTGCGGTGTGCCCGACAGGCGCGGTGACGTTCGACGGAACCAAACCGGAGGAATGCGTGCCGACGGAAGACCTCGCGTTGCCTGGTTTCGAGGAGGCGGTCAACTGGCTCAGGACGCGGCGCTCGATGCGCCGTTTCGCGAAAGAAGATGTCGACAGGGGAACGCTTGAAAGTATACTCGCTGCCCTCGCGAACGCACCGACGGGTTGCAACGCTCGCTCGCTCACGTTCACCTGCCTGTCGACGCGCGAATCCATGGAGACTTTCAAGCGCGGCTTCATCAAGGCCATAGAAGACCACCGCGATGGAAGCAAACTCCTGCCACGTTGGCTTGCCGTCCCGGCGATACGGCTACGCAAGGGAGGGAGCGACATGTTCTTTCGCGATGCGCCGGGAATGCTTGTCGTCTCTTCGGACGAGACGAACAGAGTCGTGACAACGCCTAGGGAGGACGTGGCAATTGCCTGCGCCCATTTCGAGATGCTTGCGAACGCTGCGGGAATCGCGACCTGCTGGTGCGGATTCCTTGAACTTGTCCAGAGAGAGGTCCCCGAGCTTCTGGAGCGGACGCTCGGCATAAGGCGAGAGACGCCGTTCTACGCGATGCTGTTCGGCAAGGCTGCGGTGCGCTACCGGAGAGGCGTGCGGCGCGACGCCTACGCGAAGATTGTGTTCGTCTGAGGTTCCTGCGGCTCAATAAAGCGATAAATAAAAAGTGAAAATACCCCCTTGCGCAATGCG
>JAGCPM010000009.1 GCA_017965685.1 Kiritimatiellia bacterium
CAGATCTGGAATATCCACGCCTGTTTATGAAAAGGATGACCTGCTCGTGCCTCGCCAGACGTTCGCGTATCGCCTCGAGAAGACGTCCCGAGTAGATCGCGCCGCCTCCGCCCTGCTCGCTCATATCCACAACGCTCACGTTGGGGACTGTCCCCATTCCGGCGCGGTGCTTAATCTCGGACAGGACGTATTTTCCCTTCCGCACGTTCTCCCATGACTCAAGGGAAGGCGTCGCGGAACCAAGCACAACCCTCGCACCCTCTATCGCGGCTCGCATCACGGCGGCGTCCCGCGCGTTGTACCTCGGGTTGTCTTCCTGCTTGTAGCTCGTCTCGTGCTCCTCGTCCACTACGATTAGCGCAAGATCCTTCACCGGCGCGAAAACGGCGCTTCTAGGCCCGACGACGACCCTGGCTTTGCCCGAGCGTATTCTGTGCCATTCGTCGTAGCGTTCGCCGTCCGAAAGAGCACTGTGGAGCACGGCGACCTTGTCACCAAGCCGCGCGGCGAAGCGCTGCACGGTTTGCGGGGTTAGCGCGATTTCCGGAACCATGACAATTGCTCCGCCGCCCTTCTCGAGAGCCCTTGCTATCGCCTGAAGATACACTTCGGTCTTTCCCGCGCCGGTGATGCCTTTCAGGAGAACCGGTTTGAAGGAAGTCTCTATTGTCTCCAGAGCCTTTGCCTGCTCGCCGTTCAAAGCGAGCGGCTTTGTCGGCAGCACGCGCGAAAGATCTATCGCGATGCGCCGCCTCTGGCGCTCCTCTACCGTGACCGCGCCCTTCCCGGCCAAAGTCCTCAATGTCGCCGGAGTGGTTGAAATCTCGTCGCAGAGCTGCGCCATCCATCCGCCGCCAAGGCGGACTATCTGATCGACGATCCATTTCTGGCGTGCGGTGAGTTCCAGGCCTTCGCGAGATTCTGCGTTGGCGGCCTCTACGAAAAACTGGCGCTTCTCCCGCGCGCCGGGCCGCGTCACCGCCGCAGGAACAGCCGCCCTCAGAACGCTTTCGATGGGAGCCGCGAAATAGTCCGCGATGCTTCGCGCGAGCACGATCAGCTTTGCACTGAAAAACGGCGTCTCATCAACGATTGCGGATATGGGCTTGAGACTGTAGCCGCGACTTCCGCCGCCCGGCGATTCCCCCTCGCCGCCATCAAGTTCCACAACGAAGCCTCTCGCTTGGCGATGGCCGAAAGGTACGGAAAGAAGCTGGCCGACGGCCAGCTTCCCTTCCATCGCCGCAGGCACCGAATACTCGAAGAGCCTGTCAAGCGACAAATCTATCGCGATTTTCGCGATCAAACGCTTTTACTTGCCTGGCCAGATGTAGTCGATGTCCTGGCTGAGGGCTATAGTCTGCTTCTCGTAGATGTCTTCGACCGTCGCGTAGCGGCCCTTGTAGACCGAAGCCGCGCCGCCCTTGTGGATAATCACGCACGCCTTGTTGCCGAAGGGCTGCGCAAACGTGGTGCCCATCTTGATGCGCGAGGTCTTGCCGTAGGTCTGGGTCTCGGAACCGCCCTGCGTGGCGAATTCGCTCTTGGCCGACTCCTCGACATTGCGCGAAACGAGCACGGGGATGATGTCGGGCATGTCGTCCGTGATGTCTGTCGCGACCGCCCATGCGACACAGCCCTTGAGCGACTTCTGTCCCTTGTACGCGGGAACGCCGGAGCCGGAGACGAACTTGATGTCGACCTCGACGTAAGGAACCCAGTCGTCGGCTTTGCCGTAGTTCTTCATGTCGAAGAGTTCGTCAAAGTAGTCGTCGGCGACGGAGAACGTCTTGTCGGCGATATCCTCGGAACCCGAAGAGCTGGACTCGGAAGAGGATTTAGACTTGGGCCACACGTTCTCGCGGCCGTGGGTGACGCGATCGGCGTTCGCCTGGATGATGCCCGTAAACAGGTTCTTTCCGTTGATCGACATTGCAGTCGTGTTGGCTGAAAGCATCGCCGACGAAATCGCCGGGAAGAGTGCTCCCATCAGAATGCCGAGGATGCCGATTACGACGAGCAACTCGACGAGCGTGAAACCTTTGGCCGTTTTGTTCATTTGTTTTTTCCTTTTTGGGTTTGTGTTGTGTAGTATCTCAAATTTTCGCGTCGAATTCAAGTGCTTTTTTTATGCAGGGCGTATAAACCTTTGTGTAGGAGAAGAAGCTCGTAAGGTTGATGAATGACATCACGGCCTCTGCAACATAGCATGCGCAAAGCCACGCGAAAGAGAATCCGGCCCAGTCTTCCGGCAGCAGGCGGTGCATCGAAACGTACCCGTAGACGAACCCCGCAGTCGGGAACGACAAAGCCGTCCGGACCTTTCCGAGCCACATCGCGGCGACGTCCGCGCCGTACATGGCACCCAGCGAGCGCATGAACGTTACCCACAAATCGCGCAGGATATACAGGATCGAGAAAAAGAGAAGCGCTATGGAATGGACATCGTTCTCCGTCTGGTGCGCGGCGAGCCACGTGAGCGCGGGGAAAGTGATTACGTAGAACACCTTGTCCATGAGCGGATCGGCCATCTTGCCGAGGCTCGTCACCACATGCCAGCGCCTTGCGAGCCACCCGTCGAAGAGGTCGGATATCCCGGCGAGGAACATGAAGAAGAGCGCCCACACTGCAAGGGTGAAGCCGCCCCTGTATTCCTGCACCACCGCTATCGCGAACCATATCGCGATAAGCGGCACGCGCGAAAAAGTGAGCGCGTTGACTATGGCAGCCTTCGTCTTCACTTGCGCTCCAGTGCTTTCTCCATCACGTCGGCCATCACGCTCAGCGTCTCGCGCATCTGCGTGAGGGTTGTCCTGAGGGACGCGATTTCCTGCTCGGCCTTCTGGAAGTTGCGGCGCGTGGCGAAAAGCTGCTGGAGTATCTCGCCCTGGTTGAGGTCGAGGTCGTTGAGCTGCATCCCGTCCGGAATCGGCACAAGAATCTGCTCGCCGCAGCCGCCGCAATTGATGGGCAGTCCCGCTCCGCGATAGTCAATGACCAGATTCTTGCCGCAGTGCGGGCAATCGAACACTATGTCGGTGTCGCGTATCTCGGTTTCTTCTGCCATGACGGTTTCTCCTTGGGCGTTATTATTCTTGATGTTGCTAGTATACTACATTACGCCTTCGCCTGTCAAGTGCCTTGGCGGCGCTATTTGCCCGCCTTGCGGTTGGGAGACGTAAATTCGCTTATGCGCTCCTTGCCGCGCGAGAGCTGGTAGAACTTGACCCAATCGACTTGCATTTCCGCCGGGAGCGTCGATTCGTCCACCGCACCGACCCATGCGCCGCCAAGCTGCATGTCAAGCATTATGTAGAAAGGAGCATCAAACGGCCACTGCCCTTCAGCTTCCGCGCCGGCCTTCTTCGCGTAGGTGTGGGTGGCCTTGCCGTTGACGCGCCAAACCAGTTTCTCCGGCGTCCACTCCAGCGCATAGATGTTCCAGCCGTCGGGCTTTATGTCGGCGTTGTTGGTTCGCGGCGGATCGTTCGGATGCCCCTGCGTCCATGCGCTATGGATCGTCTGGTAGACGAAGGCGTCGTTGTTGAGGTGCTCGAAGATGTCGATTTCGCCGTCTGCCGGCCAGCCGTTTGGCGAGTTTTGGGGCATCATCCAAAACGCGGGCCAAGCGCCCTTCGCGCCCTTGAACTTTATGCGTGCCTCGACCTTGCCGTATTTCATGTTGAACATGTCCTGGGTGGTAATACCGCCTGTGAGATACGGGCGCGGGTCGCTCTCAAGATCGTTGTTCTTGATGCCCTTCAGGATCAGGATGCCGCCCTTCACTTCCGAAAGATAGGGACGCGGCGACATGTGCTTTATCCAGTCCGAGTTGCTCCATGAAGGCTTCTCCATGCGCTTCCAGATTTTCGGATTGGGCTCTGCGCCGTCGAAGTTCTCGGTGAATTTCAACTTGAACTCGGACGCCTTCGGCGGTGCGCCCGCGACGCTCGCCGCGACAATCGCCGCGGCTACGGCGGCAATCGCAAAACGCAAATGTCTCATGCGGTTATTCAAGATCGCTCCTTCTTGCGCCAACTCTCACGCGGTAGAAATTGTGCGGGCCGTGTCTACACCCCTCTGTTTAACGCGTTAAAGGCAATTGGTATTATATCAAATCGGCCCCGCTCCCGTCAATCGCCGCGTTGATCGCCCGGCGCGCGAAAGATATCTCTTCGATCGTATGGTTCGCGCTCAATGCAACGCGAAGCCGCGCCGCGCCCTTGGCGACGGTCGGGTAGCGTATCGCCGGCACGAGCACTCCGCGCCTTTCGAGCGCCTTGGAAATCTCCACAGCTTTGCGCTCGTCGCCGATCGGCACAGGTATTATGGCCGACTCCCCTTCGCCGCCGAACGCGCGCACGTTCGCGCGAAGCCGCGTCACAAGCTCCGGCTCCGACTCGATTATCCCCAGTGCCGCATCCGCCGCCGCGACGCTCGCTGGATTCGGCGCGGTGTTGAATATGAACGGACGCGACTTCTGCCGCAGATACTCTACTATGTCGCGTTTTGCGGCTATGTATCCGCCCGAAGAGCCAAGCGCCTTGGAAAGCGTTCCCATAGACAAGTCTGGATGTCCGCACCCGAAATGCTCCGAAAGTCCGTGTCCGGTCTTGCCCACCACTCCTGTCGCGTGCGCCTCGTCCACCATCGAAAACGCTCCATGCCTTTCGCAAATTTCCAGGAATCGCGGCAAGTCCAGCATGTCGCCGTCCATCGAAAATACGCCATCCGATATCACGAGTATGCGCCGCGCGCCCTTCACTGCGCCGAGCATGTCCTCAAGCGCCGCCATGTCGAGATGCGGATAGACTAGTATCTCCGCACCGCTGAGCCGGCAGCCGTCGATTATCGAGGCGTGGTTCAATTCGTCGGAAAGTATCACGTCGCCCTTCCCTGCAATGGCCGTTATCGCGCCGACGTTCGCCATGTAGCCCGCAGAAAAGACTATCGCGTCCTCAGCACCCTTGAACCGGGCGAGATGCCGCTCGAGTGCTAGATGCGGCGGTAGTGTTCCCGTCACCAGACGCGATGCGCCGGACCCCGCCCCGAATTCCATCGCCGCCCTCGCCGCCGCCTCCTTTACGCGCACGTCTTGCGCAAGACCGAGATAGTCGTTGGACGCGAACGATACCGCCCCAGCGACGCGGCAGCGCATTTCGCGCCTGAGTCCCGCCGTCTCTATCGCCGCGAGTTCCCCCGCCAGATCCTTCTCCCGCACTTGCCCTTCCTCGCGATCCACTATTACCGGCGTCTCTTCAAGGTAACGTATCGTCTCGCCCGCAGCCTCCCGCCTTCCGCGATAGAAGAATATCCTGCCGCCGAGAGCCTCGCCCTTCTCCTTGAGGTTTGTCAGGCGGTGGTAGACGCCCTTCACCGCAACATAGCCCGTCGTGTAGCCGGGGTCGTCCGAGACGCAAAGCTCCGCCACAATCCCCGGCGCGGAAAGGACCTTGCTCGCGAGCGTGAGCGCCTCCGCGAAGTGGTTTTTCACATCCGCCCTCGGACTCGGATCGCCATCCATCTCCGTCGCCCTCACGCCGCGCGCGCGGTCGGGCTCGAGTCGCTCGAGAGTATCGGCGTCGACAAGCATCGCTCCGCGCATCGAATACGTCTCCCGGAAGAGCTCACGCACTCTCGTCGGGCGCGGCACTCCTGCCGTTGCGAGGAGCTCCTCCGCCTTCTCCCACGCTTGCGCGACACTCGCCGTCTCGTGCGCGGAGACCTTGAGAGCCTTTATGCGAAGCACGTCCTTTATCGCGGCGACTTTGAGGTTTATCGAGTCGGGAGTTCCGCGTTCGTGGCCGAGCGCTCTTTTGGCCAGGGCCGAAAGCGTAGCCGCGATGCGCGATTGAGGAACTATCCTCTCCGCGCCGGATACGTGCAAGCCGCCCTTGGCGGCGCGCATCTTCACGCTGTACGTATCGCCATTGGATTTCATCGCGCGGGAATCAGCGATGGCGATAGAACGAACGGCAGGCGACCGCAAGGAATACGACCGGCGGTGCCACGGCGCACACGACCGGATTCAAGACCCCCTTGTCCGCCAGCACCATCCCGCCGATCGCAAGCGCATAGTATGCGAAGAACATCGCAAGCGCACCGAGTATCCCCTTGAAAACCGATTGCCTGCCGGAGGATATCCCGGCCGGTATCGCCAGGAGCGTCATCAATATGCATGCGAACGGCGAAACGATCTGCGCAATCGCATCGTAGCGGAATCCGCGGCGCTGATCTTCCGTAAGATCCTTGTGCGCCTTTATGAATCGCAGCTTCTCGCGCACCGAATTGAAGCGCCAGTCGCGGTTCTGCAAGAGTATGTCGCTCGGACGCTCGTCAAACTGCGGCATCGCCCGCAGTGGAAGCGCGTCGGCATCGCGCGTGATGGAGGCGACCTCGTCGCCCTTCTCGTCGTAATGGATCGTCTTGGGGTTGGTGAACCACCATTCGCGATCGAGATAGTCCGCGCGCTCTGCGAGTATGCAGTAGAATCTCGCGCCGTTTGTACGGTCCTGAGTCACCTTCACGTTCAAGAGATGCATTCCGGAAGAATACGCGAGCGATTCAGCCGTCCATACACGGTTGTCGCGCGAATTGCGATAGACGATATCGTCCGAGCGCTCCATCTTCTGCATATTGAACCGCTCGGTCCTGAGCCGCTTCGCCCACTGCGCCTCGCGCGGCACGTACGACTCGTTGACCCACGCCACGAATGCGGCCATGGCGAGCGAAACGGCGAGAATGGGTTTCGAGATCGCGAAAAACCCCACGCCGCTCGCGCGCATCGCCACAAGCTCCGAATGGCGGCAGAAGTTCCACATCGTGTAGAGCGTCGCCAGCATCAGCGCCGCAGGCGCCAGGTACATGAAATACGGCCCGAGGTATGCAAGGAAATAGCGGACGATTGTCCTGGCGGGCAGTCCGGAATCCATAATTCTCGAGAACGATCCGAACAGTTCGAACAGCACGTAAATCCCAACGAATCCGGCCAGGCAGTAGCCCAGCGGAACGAGGAATTCCCTCAATATGTATCTAGACAATATTCGCATTGTTTACGTAGTATACCAAAAATCCCCATCCCCGCGCAACACACTGCCGCCGCACCGCCGCGACGTGCGGCGGACGGCCGCGCGTCACAACGTCCCGAATATGCGGTCGCCGGCGTCACCAAGCCCAGGCACTATATAGTAGTGAGAGTTTAGCCGTTCGTCCTTGGCCGCCGTGAACACCTCCACATCGGGATGCTCCCGCTCGAATCTGGCTATTCCCTCCGGAGCGGATATCAAGTTCAGGAACTTTATGCGCTTATAGCCCAGTTTCTTGAGCTGTGCGACCGCATCGCAGGCGCTGCCGCCGGTTGCGAGCATCGGATCGATGACGATGGCCAGCTCCTCGCCGCCTTTCGCCGGAGGAACTTTCACATAGTACGGAATCGGCTCGGCCGTGGCCTCGTCGCGCTGCATGCCAAGGACTCCGACCTTTGCATACGGCAGCACGTGCAGCATCCCGTCAAGCATCCCCATGCCTGCGCGCAGAATCGGCACGAGGATTATCCGCGGCTCGTCAACCTTCAACCCTTTGGTCCTGGCGACCGGAGTTTCGATGTCGATCTCAACCGTCCGTATGTCGCGCAACGCCTCGTATGCGAGAAAAACCGTGAGTTCGTTCACCAATTCGCGGAACAGTTTCGAAGGCGTTTCGCGGTTGCGCATCAGGCTGACCCTGTGCTGGACTAGAGGATGATTCAACACTGTATGCATACTTATCTCCTATTGAATGATGGTATTGTATCAAAATCATCCCGCCAATGTCAAACGCCCCATTCTTCAAGTCGTAAAAGTCGTTTGACATGGTAAATGCAACACCTTGAGAAGTAGTGCAACCCTGCCAATCAACATATTTCAACCCCAAAAACGGGAATAGGCACCCTTTTCGGAGTGGCAGTGCGGAACGGCTAGTCTATCGCGCCGGCGGAACCGCGTTTTTCCGCAAAGAGTATCTTTCCTACACCAGATTTGCGGGCGAGTCTCGCAAGGCGCATCAAATCACCGCCTGCGACGCGCCTGTCGGCAAGGACAAGAAGCGTCTTTTCATTCGTACGGCCGGAGCGCTCGGCAAGCTGTTCGCAGAACGCTTCCGCCGAAGAGTCGTCGCCAAGCATGTAGCGTGCGTCGTCGAAAAACACGAGAGTCTCGGATTTCGACGGCATCGCGAGCGCCACAAGGCCGGTGGCGGCATCTTCGGCCATTCCGCCTTCAGGCAAGTCGAACAGGACGCCTCCAGAGAGCGTGAACACGCCAGAGACGAGATGCATCTGCAAAACGAGCACGCCGAGGGTAATCCATGGAACGGCCGCGCAAAATGGCTTGAGGACGTTCATTTGGAGGACTCTCTCTTTTGCGCAATGTAGCCGAGGATGTGCGTAGCGGCGGCGTCCATATCAGTGATGATGCGGTCCATCCTAATCCGGAGAGATCCCGCCATTACCGTCAGAGGTATCGCTATCGCAAGGCCCAGCGCCGCAGAGACGAGCGATTCCATAGAGGCGTTTAGGAGGTCCGACCTCGAGACTAGCGCGTCGGAGTTGGCCATCATCACCGTCTTGATCAGCCCGATTATCGCGCCGAGAAGGCCGAGCATGGGAGCGATCTGGCTCATGATGGAAAGCGACGCGAGGCGGCGTTCGAGCCTGTTGGTCTCGGTGCGCTGCTGGGCGTCAACCGATTCCTTTAGAGCCCTTGCGGGCACCCTTTTGTTCCGTATCGCAGTCGCGACGATATTGGCGACAGGGACGGAAGTATCTTCGCAAATCGCGAGCGCCTCGTCGTCATTGCCGCCCTCGAGAATGTTTACCAGGCCCTTTATGAAATCCTGCCAGTCTATCTGCGAGCGTCTAAGTTCGAAAAGGCGCTCGAAGAACACCACGACCGACGCGACGGCGAGGATCAGCAGTATCCAGAATACGGGACCGCCCGTGATTGTCATAGCATTCTTCCTTTCGTGTGTATCCGGTCTATCCTCTTCTCCGCCTCCAATGCGGCGGGGACGTCACTGGCGACGACAAGTTCGAGAATGTGCATAGCCTGGAAATCCTTGCCTCGGGCCTCGTATTCGTCGGAGAGTCGGAACGCGGCGCGGGCGAAGGCGGCGCGGGCTTCATCGTCATACCACACACCCCTTCGCCGGCCGTCGCGGTAGGCGAGGACCACGTCCGTGTAGTAGCTGTCGACCGCTTCGTCGGTTCTCTTGAGCTTCTCTAGGGTACGGGCGAACTTGAAGGAGACCATCAGCCTTTCGCTTGGGCTCAAAGCCTCTCCGCGCCTTATCGCGCCGTATGCGTCCAGCGCGTCGCCATAGCGCCGAGGATTATCCGCGCCTATGGCAAAAAGCGCATCGGCCTTCGCGAGCTGCGCATGCATCCTATCCGAAGCAGAGGTCCCTTCAAGAACGATGACGCGCTCCAGAACGAGTACAGCCTCGTCGAAACG
>JAGCPM010000117.1 GCA_017965685.1 Kiritimatiellia bacterium
GCATGTCCCTAAGGCGTTTGTTTTCCTTCTCGAGTTCCTCCCTTTCGGCCATCTCCGCTCTGCATATCGAGGCCGCGTCCGCCGTTATGTTCGCGATGGTCTCGAGAAGCTTCACGTCCCGCACCAGCGATTTTGTCTCGCCTTTGAAGGGCCTGTCCACTGAAAGCGTCCCTATCGTCTGCCCGAGGTGTATGAGCGGCACACAAACGAACGAGGCTGCCTCGTCTACCTTTCTCGCCCCTGTCTTGTTCAGGAATCGCCTGTCGCCGCGCACGTCCGGAACAATCTCGCTCTTGCCTGTCTTGGCTACGATTCCTGTAACGCCTTCGCCGATGCGGTAATGTCCGAGGGCCTTCTCTTCGGCGTTCAATGCGCTCGTTGAGGCTTCGATTCTCAACTCGTCGCCTTCGAGCAGGCAGAACGTCCCGCGTATCATTCCCATGCGCTTTTCGAGTATTTCGAGAACCTGTTCGAGTAGCAGGCGGACATTGCGCTCGCGGACCGCCAGGCCCGTTATTTCCCTCAATACGTCTATTTCTGAAGATGGCTGTGCTTTCATGGGGTGGATAGTATATCCTTTTTTTGTCGAAATTGCAACCTCCACCCTCAACGGCTCGTTGACGGGCGAAGCCGGATTTTGGTATAATATCCGCGATTGACAATGAAAACTCTGATAAAGAATGGAACAGTAATCGACGGAACCGGCGCCGCCGCGTTTGTGGCAGATGTGCTCGTCAACGGCGAAACGATTGCCGATGTCGCGCCCGGCCTCCCCATCGATGACGCGGATAGGGTTATCGACGCTTCTGGCCATATTGTAAGCCCGGGTTTTATCGATGCGCATTCCCACTCCGACGCGTATCTCGTTATCGAGCCGGACGCCCCTTCGAAGCTTTCGCAGGGCGTGACTACCGAAATCAACGGACAGTGTGGCGGCTCGGTCGCGCCTCGCTACGGCGAAGCGCGGCTTTCTTCGGACTGGGCGAGCCTGCTCGGCGAAAAGCTCACGTGGCGTTCTTTCGCCGAATACCGCGCCGTTCTTGAATCCAACCCGCCCGCTATCAACACCATCCAGTTCGTCGGCCACAACACCCTGCGCTCATCGGTCGTCGGCTATGCGGGCAGAGCGGCGACTCCGGACGAAATGGAGCGCATGAAGCGCCTTTTGTCCGAATCCATTGATGAAGGTGCGTGGGGCCTCACCACCGGCCTCATATACCAGCCTGGCAAATATTCCACACCCGAAGAGGTCGTTGCGCTCGCAAAGGTCGCGGCGGAGAAGGGCGGCTATTACGCTACCCACATGCGCAGCGAGGGCGACAGGATACTCGAAGCCATCGACGAAGTCATCGATCTCGTAAAGGCGACCGGGATCAGGGCCGAGATTTCCCACTTAAAGACTGGCGGCGGCGAAAAGAACTGGAACAAGATCGACGCCGTACTGGGAAAGATGCAAAGCGCCGTCGACGAGGGCCTCCTGCTCGGTAGCGACCGCTATCCATATTGCGCGGCGGGCACAGACCTTGATGTGGTCTTTCCCGACTGGGCCGGAGAAGGCGCCGCGAAGGCGGAGTGCGAAAGACTTGCCGACCCCGCCATTCGCAAACGGATTGTGGATGAGATAAACGCGCAGGACCGCGACTGGTCGACCGTGATGATCGGCGGGACATGGCACGAAGATAACGCCGACTTCTCGGGCGAAAGGATTGCCGACCTGACCGACAATCCCGGCGAATTCGTCTGCACGATTCTCGAAAAAGACAAATGCCGCACTGGTGCATTCTTCTTCTCCATGTGCGAAAGGAATCTCGACGCGATATACCGCATGCCGTGGGTCGTTGCCGGATCTGACGCCTCCCTGCGCGCGCCATGGGGACCTCTAGGCAAGGACCACCCTCATCCGCGCGCGTACGGAACGATGCCCGAGTTCATCCACCGCCTCACGATTCTCGGTATTCCCGTCGAAGAAGCCGTGCATCGTGCGACGGGGCTTGTCGCCGAACGATTCGGCATCGCGCGGCGCGGCGTGCTCAAAAAGGGTGCTTTCGCCGACATCGCGGTGTGGCACAGGAAAACGTTCCGTTCTGGAGCCACATACCTTAAGCCGCACTGCTTTGCAGATGGCGTCAAGGCTGTGATGGTGAACGGAAGCGTGCCTTATCTTGACGGCAGCTTCACCGGCGATCGTGCAGGCCGCCTCCTTGCTGTCTGACCTTGAAACGCAAAAACGCGAGATTGGGCGTTGCCAAGGCGGGCTGTTTTTTGATATACTACGCGCCTCACATGAAGAAAGAACATGATATGCCATTGGTGCTCGGCCTGCCGAAGGGCAGTTTGCAGGAGTCTACCTTCGCGCTTTTCAAGCGTGCAGGATTCAATGTCACCTGCTCAAGCCGCAGCTATACGCCAGTCATCGACGACGATGAAATCAAGTGCCGCCTTCTGAGGCCGCAGGAGATGAGCCGTTATGTCGAGCTCGGTCTTCTCGACGCGGGAATATGCGGGTATGACTGGGTTTACGAGAACGGAAGCGACGTGGAGGAAATCTGCGAGCTCAACTACTCGAAGGCGACGAGCAATCCCGTTCGCTGGGTCCTCGCCGTCCCTAACGACTCGAAGATAAAGACGGTCAAGGATCTTGAGGGCAAGCGCATTTCGACCGAGGCGATGGGCCTTGTGAAGCGCTACCTCAAGAAGCACGGCGTGAAGGCCGATGTCGAGTTCAGCTGGGGCGCGACCGAGGTTAAGGCTCCGGAATTGGTGGACGCGATAGTCGACCTAACCGAGACGGGCAGTTCGCTCCGCGCGAACAACCTGCGCATCGTCGATACGATTCTCGTTTCCACCACGCGCTTCATCGCAAACAAGAGCAGCTGGAAGAACAAGGCGAAGCGCGCAAAGCTCGAGCAGCTCAAGATGCTTCTTACTGGCGCCCTTGAGGCTCAGTGTCGTGTGTTGCTGAAGTGCAACGCGCCAGCGAAGTCGCTCGACAGGATCGTCAAGGTTCTTCCCTCGCTCCACGCCCCGACCGTGAACAAGCTCAACGACGAGAATTGGTTCGCGGTGGAATCGGTCGTGGAGGAGAAGAAGGTCCGCGACCTCATACCGATGCTCACGAAGAATGGGGCGACCGGCATAATCGAACTTCCACTCAACAAGATAATATTCTGAAAGGAGACAACCATGGGTTCCATAAAGAAAAAGCGCCGCAAAAAAATGTCGAAGCATAAATACGACAAGCGCATGAAGGCGCAGCGTCACAAGACGAAGTAACGAACAAGGCGTTAGAGAGATTCAAATCGCTCTTCACTCCCCCCGTCTCGCCGGTCGGAGGGAGTGTTGCCATACCTGCGCTTCTTCCTGGGGCCGACGCGTTTCTCGTCTCCGCGCTTGAATCGCCGGTAATTCTCGCGGTCGTGCCTGGTCTTCCGGCGGCCGATGTCCTTGCTGACGATCTCCGCCTCCTCGCGCCGGCCTCCGGCAAAAGGATAATCGAGTTTCTTCCGCCGATAGAGTCGGACAGAAGTTCGCTTGCTTCTCGCATCCAGACTATCGCGGCGCTCAAGGCGTGGGAAATCAAGCCGTACCCGCTCGTCATCGTGGCGTCGTATCCGGCACTCGCCGCTCCAGTCGGCATCGAGACGCAAAAGCCGCTCGTGATCGATCCTGAAAACGGCAAGCCCATAACATATTCGCGCCTTGTCGCGGAATTGCCGAGACTTGGATACGAGCGTGTTCCGACAGTTTTCGCGGAGGGCGAGTGGTCCGTGAGAGGCGGCGTGATAGACGTCTTTCCGATTGGAGCGAACGTCCCTGCACGGCTCGATTTCTTCGGCGAGGACCTCGAATCGGTCCGCAGCGACTATGGTCGCGTCGAGATACATTCCATTGCCCAGGTCGGCGCTGTTGCGGAAAAGACCAGGAGCGTTTTCGACTTCCTGCCGCCAAATGCCGGAATCGTCGCATTCGACCACAATGCGTACGAACTCGAAGCCGCGATGAAGGGGAGGTTCTCGGCGTTTCCGGTTCTCTATATCGGCGATCCGCCTCCTGAGGGAGTGCCATCGTACGATTTCAGGGTTTCGCCGCTGCCGGGTTTTGCGGAACTCGGTGCGGGGCGTGCAAGGCATCCCGAACTCTTCCGTTCCGCACGCGAAAGGCTGCTTCGCCATATCGACGCCGCAAAAAAGGGCGGTTCGCTCGTTGTGGAGATCGACGATCTTTCGGGCGGGTTCGAGACTGGCGACCTTGTCGTCGTGGCGAAGTCGGACCGCGTGTTCACACGTCCTCGCTCCGCTCCAAAGCGCGAGAAGTTCGCGAAGGAATCCGGCGAAAGACTCGATACATTGGACGACATCGAGCCCGGCGAATACGTCGTCCACGTTGATTATGGCATAGGCCGCTACATAGGTTCGAGCGAAATCCTTGCTGGCGGCGAACGGACTGAGGTTCATACCATTGAATACGCCGATGGTGCGAAGCTACACATCCCTGTCGCTCACGCACATCTCCTTTCGCGCTACGTAGGCGTGAAGGGCAAAGCGGTTGAATTGCACTCTCTCGGCGGAAAGCGGTGGGAACGCGAAAAAGACGAGGCGAAAAAGGCCGTTGCCGACCTTGCCGCTTCCCTTCTCGAAACGCAGGCGAAGCGGCAGAGCGTTCCCGGCTTCGCGTACGAGACTGCGAGCGACGACATTGACGCGTTCGAGGCGGCCTTTCCTTTCGAGGAAACAGAGGATCAGCGCGCCGCGATAGCCGACGTGAAGAAGGATATGGCCGCGAAAACTCCGATGGACCGTCTTGTCTGCGGCGATGCCGGTTACGGCAAGACCGAGGTCGCTATGCGCGCCGCGTTCATTGCCGCCATGAACGGCCGCCAGACCGCGCTTCTCGCTCCGACGACCGTTCTTGTCGAGCAGCATTACGAAACGTTCGTCTCGCGCTTCGCAAACACTCCCGTCAGGATCGAGCGTGTTTCGCGCTTCCAGAAGGGCAGCATGCACAAAGGCACCTTCGAACGCCTCGCGAATGGTGTCTGCGACATAGTGATTGGCACTCATGCGATACTCTCGGAGAAAATCGCCTTCAAGAATCTTGGGCTCGTGGTCATCGACGAGGAACAGCGCTTCGGCGTGCGCCACAAGGAGTTTCTAAAGCGTTTGCGGACCACCGCCGACGTGCTCACACTCTCCGCAACGCCGATTCCGCGCACCCTCTACCTTTCGATGACCGGACTCCGCGACCTTTCCCTCCTTCGCACCACTCCGCGAGAAAGAGTGGCCGTCGAGACTCGCATAGTGCGCGATAACGACGATACTATCCGCGACGCGATACGCGCCGAACTCGCTAATGGCGGCCAAGTGTTCTTTCTTCACAACCGCGTCAATACGATGTCGCGCATCGAGAAGCGCCTCAGGACTATCGTGCCGGACGTCCGCATAGTCGTGGCTCACGGCCAGATGGATTCTCAGGTCCTCGCCAAAAAGATGCGCGCCTTCGAGAAGGGCGAATACGATGTGCTCCTGTCTACGACCATAATCGGCTCGGGCATCGACATTCCGCGCGCAAATACCATAATCGTCCATGACGCGCAGACTTTCGGCCTCGCAGACCTCTACCAGCTGCGCGGAAGAGTGGGACGCTCCTCCGCGCAAGGCCGCGCCATATTCCTTCTGCCTCCTTCCGGAATCGTGGATGCCGAAGCGCGTGAAAGGCTGGACGCGATAAAGCGACATGGCTCGCTCGGCGCGGGCTTTAATCTAGCAATGCGCGATTTGGAGCTGCGCGGATCGGGCAATCTTCTCGGCGCGCAACAGTCCGGCCACATCGCCGCAATCGGATTCAACCTATACTGCCGCCTTTTGCGCCACACCATAAAGCGCCTCAAGGAAAAAAAGACCCGCTGATCGTTATCTGTACCATGGTACAGAGCGCTGGCGCGGAGAAAATGGTATAATATACCTGTCAGTTCCAGAAGGAGGGCAGGTATGGCTTCAATCAACAAGCAAACAGTATCGGTCATTGCCGCTTTTGCGGCCGGTGTGATGTCCGCGTGCAGCGCATTTGCGGACTTTACTATGGGGACTGTCCCCAATGACGGCGTCTACAAATTTACCTTCGGCGTCGATTCCGTCGCGGAAGGATTTGCCGTCCCTGCGAATGCGGTGTGCGACGTAAAGGATGAGACTCTTGATGACGGCAAGTTCTCCTACGGCTTTCTCGGCACGACCGCGACTTCCTGCACGGACGACATTCCGTGGTCGCTCTCCGAGCCGCGCGCTATCGACGGCTTTAGCGTTGTCCAGGGACAGCAGATTGTCCTTCACGACACGAATGACTTGAATAGCGTCTCCTGCGTATGTGGTCCGGCGATGTCTGAATACCTGCCTACCGGCGCCTCCGAATACGAAGGGCGCTATCCCATCCGCTTTGCGATGCGCGGCGAGGAGCGTACCTACTACGCCGTTACTTGCACGGTTGCGAACGCCTCATCGACGGCGAATGCTGATGTCTCTGTTTTCTCCGAGCGCACCCATATAATCGCGCACCACCTTTCTCTCGCTCCCGGCGAAACGAAGACCTTTGCATGGAGCGTCGAGCTCGCGCCGAATGTTTACAAGACGCAGGGCACATACAAGGACGATTGCGTGAACGTATGCGTCGTCGGCGAGAATGCCGCACTCGCGTCCCTCACGGTCGTCAAGCAGCCGCAGACGAGCGGAACAGTCCGCGGCGAGGCGACGGATAGCATGAATGTCGGCAAGACGATGTGGCTCTGCACGGATTCCACGGGCACCGACCAGGGAATCGCGACTCCCTTCTTCTCGCTCCAAAACTACGCCGGCGTCGGATCGGGACTTTCCCGCTGGGCGCCTGCCAATCTTTCGATCCGCAACCAAGGCGAAGGGGGACTGGCCACGAACGCAAATAGCCACCGTCAAAGCTGCCTTCTGAAGCCCGGCGACTACCTCTATGTCGAATACGGCCACAACGAATCCAGCATCACGAGCTTCACCAACAATCTCGAGACATATCTCGCAGACGCGAACACAGCTGGCGCATATCTTGTCATCGTCTCGCCAGTGGAGCGTCGTACAGGATGGAACAGCGAAACTTCGACATGGGGGCGTTCGCTTCAAGGTATTGCTGAAGCTGGAGAAGCGTGGGTCGAGGATAAGATTGCGCAGGGTGCACGCAATGTCGCCTTCATCGACCTCAACAAGCCCTACAACGATTGGATGAACGCGGAACTTCGCCGCATCAATGGCGTCAACAGCGACGTCTCGCTCAACGCGGCAATCAGCTTCTACTACCGCTCAGCGAAGGGCGCGAATGTCGATAATACGCACATCAACACGGCAGGCGCGGACCAGGCGGCGTTCTGGGTGTGGTCCAACGCTCTCGAGCGCGTCGAGGCGGGCTTGAATGCCGAGGATGGTTCCGCCGCGAAAGTGCAGTCGGACGTGCTGAAAGGCATTACCGAGGGGATTCAGCTCAAGGTCGGCATTGGCGGAACGGATGATAACAAGCCGTGGCTCGTCACGGACGAGATAATCAACGCTGGCGCCGCACCGAACTCTTTCTGGGATACGCCCGTTTCCTCGGGCTACGCATATGTGAACGATGCGGTTGTCGCGAAGGTCGATGCCACGGCGAATGTCGATGGCACGGTGACGATCTCCAATGTCACGATGCGAATCCTCAACCCGAACAACTACTACAAGGCTGTCATCGAGGTCTTCGATTCGGCAGGGGACTCGCAAGGCACATACTACTCCTACTACAACTACGACATTGGCGGCGCGGGTAAGGTGTCCGGCGACCTCGTGAACCCCAACGAGCCCGGCTTTTTGACATCCGACAAGGGCAAGGACGCCGTGGCGGCGGCTGATGTCGATACGATTAATGTTCCCGCCGGCGGCAGGGCTCTCGTCTGGATTGCCGAGGCCGATGCAGGCACTTGGCAGGTCGGTGAGAACGCGCCATGCTCGGCGAAGTATCCCGTCGAGTGGTGGAGCGACGTAATCTTCGACAACGATTGCTCTTCGCTTGATGGCTGGGCCGTCAATTCGCAGGCAGTAAACGAATACTCGCTTTCTGACAAGGGCGGAATCTATTTCATGTCCGCCGGTGCGGATTCAGGAAACACGAAGAAGAACTACGGCTTCTACCACCAGTTCGACAACGCGGCGCAGATGACTAACGGACGCTACCGCGTCTCCTTCAAGGTTATGATGGATTCGGGCCACATCACGTGGCAGCTCTTCAACTCGCTTGGTACGACGACCACGCCCTTCAACGGCACTGGTACGACCTTCCTAGACATCAATAAAACAACTCTCACCGGCTATGCCGGGATAGAACCGCTTTTCACGCTTGATGGTGAAGATGCGCCAACGAATGCCGTAAACAAGCTCCGCTGGATAGATGTTGACATCATCATTGATCGCGACAACGACCGCGCATGGGTTGCCGCCGGCGGTTCGGAGTATGTCGAATACCAGAACACGGCATTTCTTCCGGGCGGCTATGCAGGTACGACATGGAAATACTTCGGAATCAGTTGCGAGTCTATGATGTCAAGCTACGGCTATATCGACGATGTGAAAATAGTGAAACTCGCAAGCGTCGTCTACCCCACCGTCACCGCGACCGCCGCTTGCGATCCCGACATGGGTTCCGTCACGATAAACGGCTATGCGACCAACAGCCTCACCATTTACGCCGGCAACGATTTCCTTTTCAAGGCGACGAGCGCCGATCCGGACATGTATGCGTTCGAGGGTTGGGCCGACGCGGAGGATGTGGAAGTCTCTTCTTCCGCCAATTACTTCGTCTCCGCCCCGGCTGAAGATATTGCCCTTACTGCCAACTTCCGCGAATACGGACGCGACGAAGATCGCACCGCGACTTGGGATTTCAGCGCCTATCGCGGCAACTTCGAGGTGGTGCCCACTGCGGCGACGATTGTCACCGACAACGGCATGACATTCTCGCTCCAGAGCGGCGACTCCATGACCGCCGACGGCAAGCTCTACTGGCACAACGACCAGACCGGGACAGACACCGTCTTTATCCCCGTGTGACGGGAACGAAAATGAACAGCACCCCATTTGTTAGACAGTATGGTAAACTACTAACGAATGGGGTGTTGTTTTATGCCGAAAGGGATACCGAACAAGAGATACACAGGCGAATTTAAGCAAGA
>JAGCPM010000118.1 GCA_017965685.1 Kiritimatiellia bacterium
AGGCTCGATTCCAAGGCCGTGCGTCCGCGTCGCCGATTCGGGAATGCACACGCGCGAGGCCATAATGCGGGCCAAAGCCGCCGGCGCGGACGCGTTTCTCGTAGGCACAGCGCTCATGCGCGCGCCGTTGCCGGGCAACAAGCTGAAAGAACTAACAATTAACGACTAACAACTAACGACTAACCATGAAAACACACTATGGAGCATATGGCGGACAATACGTCGCCGAAACATTGATGGCGCCGCTAAAGGAACTCGAGGCGGCATACGAAGCGGCCAAGGCCGATCCTGACTTCATGCGCGAATTCGGTGAGATTCTTCGCGACTACGTCGGGCGCGAGACGCCGATAACCGTGGCCCGCAGATTGAGCGAGCACCTTGGCGGCGCTACGATAGTCCTCAAACGCGAAGACCTGAACCATACGGGCGCGCACAAGGTGAACAACACCATCGGCCAGGCGCTCCTCGCGCGCAGGATGGGCAAGAAGCGTCTTATCGCCGAGACCGGCGCGGGCATGCACGGCGTTGCAACGGCGACAGTCGCCGCGCTTTTAGGAATGCCCTGCGAAGTCTACATGGGCGCGATAGACGTAGAGCGACAATCCCCGAACGTGGAGCGCATGAAGATGCTTGGCGCCAAGGTCCATGCCGTAACCGAAGGCAGCGCGACTTTGAAAGACGCGATGAACGAGGCGTTGCGCGACTGGGTGACCAACTGCGACGACACGTTCTACGTCATCGGCACGGTGGCGGGGCCGGCGCCGTACCCGGAGATGGTGCGCGACTTCCAAAGCGTAATCGGGCGCGAGGCGCGCAGGCAGTGTCTGGAGAAGTTCGGCCGGCTGCCGGACGAGGCGATAGCCTGCGTGGGCGGCGGCTCGAACGCGATGGGGCTCTTCGCTGGCTTCATCGACGACGCGTCCGTGAAGCTCGTAGGCGTCGAAGCTGGCGGAAAGGGAATCTCCACTGGCGAGCACGCGGCATCCATCAACGGCGGGCGGCTGGGCGTGCTGCACGGAGCGAAGACGATGCTCCTGCAGACTGGCGACGGAAACATAATCGATACTTATTCCGTCTCGGCGGGGCTCGACTATCCGGGAGTCGGTCCGGAACACTGCCACCTTCACGACACGGGACGCGCCGAATACACGGTAATCACGGACGATGAGGCCATAGCCGCGTTCGACGCGCTATGCCGCTACGAAGGGATAATACCTGCGCTTGAATCGAGTCACGCTCTTGCGGAGGCGATCAAACGCGCGCCCGGGCTGCCGAAGAACGCGATACTTCTCGTGAATCTCTCCGGCCGCGGCGACAAGGATATGGAAAACGCAAGGAGGTACAAAGATGCAAAGAAGAATAGCTGACGCGTTCGCAAAGGCGAAGGCGGAAAACCGAGGCGCGTTCGTCGCCTACCTGACGATGGGCTGCCCTACACTGGCGGCAAGCGAGAAGGCTGTGGACGACATCATTGCGCAAGGCGCGGATATTATTGAGCTCGGAGTCCCGTTTTCCGATCCTTTCGCGGATGGAGGCGTAATCCGTTCGGCGGCATACGAGGCGCTGAAGCAGGGCGTATCCCTAAAGGCGGTGCTCGCCGCCGCGAAGCGTCTCCGCGCGAAGCATCCCGAAACGGGCTTTGTGATTTTCTCGTACTACAACCCGATATTCTCAATGGGGCCCAATGCCTTCGCCGGGGCCGCCGCCGATGCGGGAATAGACGCGGTGCTTTGCGTAGATCTTCCACTCGAAGAGCGCGGCGAACTAGTTGAAGCGCTGAATCCGCACGGAGTGTCGTACGTTCCTCTTATCGCGCCGAACACGCCAATCGAGCGCGTCAAGGCGAGCGAGGAAGGGTTGGAAAATTCATTCCTCTACGTCATCACTGTGAAGGGCACGACAGGCGAGCGAAAGGCTCTTCCGGAAGACCTCGCGACAAGGCTCGATGCCATACGTTCCGTAGCGCGGCTGCCTGTCGCGGCGGGATTCGGCATTTCCACCCGGGCGCAGGCCGATGAAGTGTGCCGCCATGCGGACGGATACGTGGTCGGCACCGCGCTGGTGAAATGCCTTGTGGAGGGGCGTCCGCCATGCCTGGGTTGAAGGTGTGCGGTATAACCGATGCCGGATTCGCGCTGGACGCGGCAAGACGCGGAGCGGACTATCTCGGCTTCGTGTTCGCCTGGAACTCGCCGCGCCGCATCGCGCCGCAGGCCGCGCATGACATCGCGCAGGCGGTAAAGGGCGCCGGAAACCCTACGCGTCTTGTCGGCGTTTTCACGGATCAAGGCGTGGAGGATATCATTTCGATCGGAGCGATTGCCGGGCTGGACGCGATACAACTTCATGGTCCGTATCCAGATTCCTCCGTAGTCGCGCTCAAGGCCAAAGGGTATGAAGTGTGGCGGCTGTCGGAGAAGAAGGGGATTGAAGACGCCGTTCTTCTCGACGGACGCTCAGGCAACGAGAGCCGCAAGGCGGACTGGTCGAAGGTCGCTCCGCTGAAGGCGGCTGGCGCTAGAGTGGTCTTGGCGGGCGGGATATCTTCCGCGAACATAGCGGACGCCGTAAAGACGGGCGCGGACATAATAGACGTTTCCAGTTCGCTCGAAACTTCACCAGGCGTGAAATCGCTCGCCAGACTCGAGAGCCTGCTTGAGTCGTTCCGCGCATAGCCGCCTCCATGCCGGCCATTTTGCGCGCGATGTATAGTTGACGGGAAATGATGGTATTTGATATACTACACTGCACAAGGAAAGAAGCACAAAATGAAAATAAAGTTCGGCAATACGACAGAAAATATAACGACCCGCAAGGAGTTCCCGCTCGCGAAGGCGCAGAAAGTCCTAAAGGGCAAGACTATAGCCGTGCTGGGCTACGGCATACAGGGCCCGGGACAGGCGCTCAACATGCGCGACAACGGCCTGAACGTTATCGTCGGCCAGCGCAAGAACACGAAGTCGAACAGCTCGTGGTCCCGCGCCAAGAAAGACGGCTGGGTCGAGGGCAAAACTCTGTTCTCGCTCGAAGAGGCGGCCGAGAAGGGAGATATCATCATGCTTCTCGTCTCGGACGGCAGCTGCCCCGAGGTGTGGAAGAAGATCGAGAAATACGTCACGCCCGGCAAGTACCTCTACTTCTCGCACGGCTTCGGCTACGTGTACAACAAGCTGACCGGCATCAAGCCGCAAAAGGGCGTTGGCCTTGTCATGGTCGCGCCGAAGGGTTCCGGCACGAGCGTGAGGCGCAACTTTCTCTCTGGCGCGGGAATCAACTCTTCCTACGCTTTCGAGCCCAACGGGATGAAGGCGAAGGACGTCGAGGAGGTCACGAAGGCCATTGGTATCGGCGTGGGTTCCGGATATCTTTTCCCGACCACGTTCCAGAACGAGGTGACGAGCGATCTCGTCGGCGAGCGCGGAATACTCATGGGCGCTCTTGCGGGCGTGATGGAGGCCCAGTTCGAGACTTTGCGCGCTAACGGACACAGCCCGTCCGAGGCGTTCAACGAAACGTGCGAGGAGCTGACGCAGTCGCTCATCCGCCTTGTTGACGAGAACGGGATGGACTGGATGTACGGCAACTGCTCGCAGACGGCGCAGCACGGCGCGCTCAAGTGGAGGCCGATCTTCAAGAAGGCGGTGAAGCCGGTGTTCGCGCGTCTCTACAAGAGCGTCTAGAGCATGCAGGAGGCGAAGGAGGTCATAAAGGACACCGGCTGCGCCGACTACAAGGAGAAGATGCTCGCTAAGCTTAACGACCTGCACAACCACGAGATGTGGCTCGCCGGCGCGGCGGTCAGGTCTTTGAGGCCGCACGAAGCGGCAAAGGGTAACGCCCAAAGCGCGGGCTGGGGCGGACGCAAGGTCGTCAAGTAACAAGTAACGAGTAATGAAGAATGAAGAATTAAGAATGAAGGAAATTCTCGTTTCTGGTTTTTCATTCTTCATGGTCTGCAAGGCGGCGTTTGCCGCCGCGCAGACTGCTCGCCTGGTGTATGGCGAGAAGTGGAGTCCGGCAGGCCGCCATGTGAAGGCGACCATGGAGAGCGTGGAGTTCAAGGCTCTTTCCGCCGGGCGCTACGAGGCCGACTTCGCGGACGAAGAAGGCGATGTTGAGATAAAGAGGATGGCATCGCTGAAGATGCCGTTCGTGCTGTTGATTTCCGACAAAGGCGAGCTTATCGCCGTGGTCGATGCACTCAAGAAGGACGATACGCCAGCGACACTGATCGCGAAGTTCGACGAAGCGTGCGCGAAGGCGACTGAAAAGCGCGACAAGGACAAGGCTCTTGCCGACGATCCCGGGTGGCGCAGGCACAAGACGATGCCGTTCACCGACCACACAGGCAGGGACCGCGAGTGCAAGCACGCCGACGGACTCGAGATAATCGAAGAGGCTACCTGGTACAGGCAGAACGGCCGCATCTCAGACGGCGAGAATTTCATCGCCGCGCAGAAAGCCATGCCTGACGCGCATCTGGATACGTTGCAGAAACAGTCGCTTCTCCTGGCCGAGGCGGCGCTATACATAAAAGAGGATTTTACCGTTCCCGACCAGTCGAAGAGAGGGACGGTCGTGGGTCTCCTGAAGGCCGTCATGGAAATGGACCGCAACTCCCTTTGGGGTGTGGGCGCCAGCGGTCTTCTCGAAAGGCTCAGGGAAAAATGAGCGAAGGGGTGTTCTTCAAGGATCTGGCGATGCTTATGGCTGTCGCCGGCCTTGTATCGGCGCTCTTTTCGCGGCTGAAGTGGCCCAAGGTAATCGGATATATAGCGGCCGGAGTGTTTCTTTCAGGCAATATATGGGGCGAATCGTTTCTCGTAGACACGACATCTGTGGCGACAATCGGCCAGCTTGGAGTCGTGTTCCTGATGTTTGCTCTCGGGCTCGGTTTCTCGACGACAGAACTGAACAAAACGAAGAACGTCGCGTTCCCTACTGCACTCATAGACGTGGTGGTCATGGTTTGGCTCGGCTACACAGTTGGCACGAAAGTGTTCGGATGGGGCGCTGTTCCCTCGCTCTTCCTCGGCGCGGCGATATGCGACTCGGCAACCACGATGCTCGCCAAGATGATTGACGAGATGCAGTGGTCCGGGCGACCGTTCGTCCGGTACGTAATGGGAACGTCGCTTTGCGAAGACATTCTCTGCGTAGCGGTCATCGCGCTGGTGACGGGAGTGGCGAACGGAAAGGGGATGTCGCTCGGGGCGGTCGGGATGTCTCTCGGCGGTCTGATGATATTCTTCGTGGCTACGCTCGTTTCCGGCTTCGTGCTGGTGCCCAGGCTGCTCATGTCGGTCGCGAAGCGAGGCGATGACGAGACTCTTCTTCTGACGTTCCTCGGCTGCGGTTTTCTCGTTTGCTATCTGGCGTACTGGTTCGAGTATTCGCTCGCGATTGGCGCGTTTCTGGTCGGCGTGATAGGCTCCACCAGCAATGTGAGGTATCGTCTGAACAAATTCATGGAGCCGTTGAAGAGCATGTTCGCAGCCGTATTCTTTGTATCGATCGGGCTTCTCGTCGATCCCGTGGCGTGGTCGCGCAACGTGCCGGAGATATTGGCCGTGACGGCACTCGTGGTGGCGGGCAA
>JAGCPM010000119.1 GCA_017965685.1 Kiritimatiellia bacterium
AGCCTTGAAGTCGCTGTGGCCGAGCGTGACAACGCCAAGGAGGCGTTTGCCACGGCCGAGACGAGCGTCCGGCAGGCGAAGGAGAATCTCGACAATGTGGCGGCGCAGTATTCGGTCGGCGAGGCGAACCGAGTCGACTTTACCGGCGCCGTGGCCGGCTATACCGCCGCGCTGGGAAACAGGATAAAGGCCGCATGCCGTGGCCAAGTCGCGCAAGCCAAGCTTTTCTCCATGACGGGACCAATACCGCTGTATCGCGAAGGAGTTGGCAATGAAGAATGAAAAATCGAGAATTGAGAGTGTGTTGGTCGAGTCTGTTTTGCGCAGATTGCCATTTTTCATTTTTCACTTTTCATTCTTCATTCTCCTTGCTGGTTGTTCGGGGGGCGATGCGCCGAAGGTGCCTAAAAAGGGGTACTCCTACCGCACCGCGCCGATAACCAGGACGGATATAGAGAGGTCGGTCTCGGCCACAGGCACGATAACGCCGAGGAACACTTCGAGCGGCATTCCTGTCGGTGCGCAGGTCAACGGCAAGCTTGTGAAACTCTACGTCGACTACAACGACGTTGTCACGAACGGGCAGATCGTGGCGGAGATAGATCCGCTCGTCTACGAAGCCACGTACAAGAGCTCGCTGGCGCGTCTACATGAAACCGAAGCGGCGGTAAAGGTAAGCGAGTGCTCGCTAAGGGAGCGCGAGGCGGCCAAACTCCTGGCCGAAAAGACGTATGCCCGCAAGAAGGCCCTCGCCGACAAGAGTATGGCGAGCGTGGCCGACCTCGACGCGGCGATTCAGGTTCTCGATGCCGCGACCGCGGCGGTCGAGTCCGCCAAGGCGTCGCTCGCCAGTTCCAAGGCAAGCGTTGAGTCGGCGCAGGCGAGCGTGGACCAGGCTGCGGCGAATCTGAGCTACTGCACGATACGCTCGCCAGTCAACGGGATTGTCATCGACAGAAAGGTCGAGGAGGGCGAGACCGTCGTTTCGAGCATGAACGCGGTGCCGGTGCTTTCCATTGCAGAAGACTTGGATACAATATGGGTCAAGGCCGACGTCCCGGAAGCCGACGTAGGCGGCATAAGAGTCGGGCAGCGGGTGACATTCACCGTTGATGCGTACACGATCGGCGGAAGGCCGCGCCAGTTCGCGGGCCATGTGAAGCAGATAAGGAAGGCCTCGACAACGACCAATAACGTCGTCACTTTCCCTGTGATCGTCGAGGCGGAAAATCCCGAGCAGATGCTCTTTCCGGGGATGACGGCGACTCTCGCCATTGAGACCGCCAGGGCTGAAAACGTGTTGGCCGTTGCCGCGGCGGCGTTCAGGTTCAGACCGAAAGAAGAAGACAGGGCCAGAATATCAGGCGAGATAGAACGCGGCCCGAAATTGTGGCTCAAGGCCGACGGACCCGGCGCGGCGCCCGAGTATGTCATGGCCCGGCAGGGCGTCACCGACGATTCCTTCACCGAGATCATAGCGGAAAACCTCGCGCTCCTGGAAGGGCGCGAAGCGATAGTCGGCTACCAGACGGCGACTCTCGCCGCATCGCCGGAGAGCCGCAATCCGTTCATGCCGAAACCGCCGCAGAAGACGAAAGGAAAGGCGCCGGAACCGAAGCAATGAGCCATCTCATCGAGATAAGGGACATGTTCAAGACGTACGTGCTCGGTGGCGAGAGCGTGCACGCGCTTGATGGAGTGTCGCTCCATATCGATGACGGGGAGTTCGTGGCCATAATGGGTTCGTCCGGATCCGGGAAGTCGACGATGCTCAACATACTCGGCTGTCTCGATGTGCCTACGAAAGGATCGTATCTCCTCGACGGAACGGAGGTCGCGGCGAGGTCGCGCACCGAACTTGCGCACATACGCAACAGGAAGCTCGGATTCGTCTTCCAGAACTTCAACCTACTGCCGAGGACCAGCGCGCTCGAGAACGTGGAGCTGCCAGACCTCTACATGGGCCGCCTTGGGCGCGGCGCGCGGCGCGAAAGGGCGATGATGCTGCTCGAAAGGGTCGGGCTCAAGGGACGCGAGGCGCACTCTCCCGCGCAGCTTTCCGGCGGTCAGCAGCAGAGGGTTGCCATAGCCAGAGCCTTGATGAACAATCCGCCCGTCGTATTCGCCGACGAGCCTACTGGCAATCTCGACACCAAGAGCTCCATCGAGATAATGAACCTCTTTACCGAACTTTCCAACGACGGCATAACGATAGTCATGGTCACTCACGAGGACGACATCGCCTCATACGCTAAACGGCACGTCGTGATGCGGGACGGCAAGGTCATGCGGGACGATTCCGGCGGCGCGAAAAAGACGACTGAAGAGGTTTCGCGGCTCGTGAAGGAGGCGCTCGCGTGAGCTTCTTCACCATACTGCGCGTTTCGCTCAAGGCGCTCGCGAGAAATCCCGTGAGGTCGTTCCTCTCGTGTCTCGGAATCGGGGTCGGAATCGTCGCCGTCATACTTGCGATGGCCATAGGGCAGGGTGCGCAGACGATGATGGTCAAGGAGATTTCGTCGATGGGCAACAACCTCGTCATGGTGTTCCCCGAAAGGCGCAACTCGGGTCCCGTTTCCCGCGGAATGGGGCAGGGGCAGACGATGACCGCGAAGGACGCGGAAACGATAAAGGAGGAGCTTCCGCATCTCATCCAGGGCGTGAGCCCGCAGGTTAGAACAAGCGTGCAGGTGATGTACGCGGCGAAAAACTGGGCGACCACCGTGCAGGGCGTTTCGCCGGACATACTGCTCATCTCCAACTGGTCGGTGGATGAGGGGAGATTCTTTACCGAGGATGAGACGATTTCGGCGGACAGGGTCTGCGCCATAGGCTCTACAGTAAAGACAAACATCTTCGGCGAAGACGATGCGATAGGCAAGGTGATACGGCTCAACAAGATGACGTTCAAGGTGATAGGGGTCCTTGCTTCTAAGGGCGCGAACAACTGGGGCCAGGACCAGGACGACGTCATAATGGCCCCGTACACGGCTGTGCACAGGTATCTGCAGCGGTCGAAGTTCAACAACATCAACATGATGAACATCTCGCTCGTGTCGATGGATGACCTCGAGGAGGCGAAAAGGGAAATCGGCGCGATACTCCGCCAGAGGCACCATCTCGCCGACACGCAGGACGACGATTTCGAGACGCGCGACACGACGGAGATAATGAACACCATCGGCTCGGTCACGGGCATAGTCGGAGCGCTGTTGCTTATATTTTCCGTGATCACGCTTGTCGTGGGCGGCATAGGCATAATGAACATAATGCTCGTCTCGGTCACGGAGAGGATAAAGGAGATAGGCTTGAGAATGTCCATCGGGGCTACGCCCGCGAACATCCTTACGCAATTCTGTCTCGAGGCGATAGTCCTTTCCACCGTAGGCGGCGCGGCAGGGGTCGCTGTCGGGGCTGTTGCCGCGGAACTCGTGGGGGCGATAATGAAATGGCCCGTCCTGGTGCAGACGTCGAGCGCGATGTGGGCGTTCCTCATCTCTTCCGTGGTCGGGCTCTTCTTCGGGTTCTACCCGGCGTACAGGGCGTCGAAACTGAATCCAATAGACTG
>JAGCPM010000120.1 GCA_017965685.1 Kiritimatiellia bacterium
CTTGCCTGTGATGCCCTTCGTCTGCATGACGTCTACGAGGAAAAGATGGTTCTCTGTTCCGCCGGAGACGATTCTGTAGCCGCGATCCTGCACGGTCTTGCAGAGGACCTGGCAGTTCTTCACGATCTGCTGCGAGTAGCGCTTCTTTTCGGGGCTCATCCATTCCCTGAAGCATACCGCCTTGGCGGCGATTATGTTCTCGAGCGGGCCGCCCTGCATTCCCGGGAAGACCGCCGAATCTAGGGCCTTGGCGTATTTCTCCTTGCAGAGGACCATTCCGCCGCGCGGACCGCCTAGGGTCTTGTGCGTGGTCGTCGTGACGAAATCGGCGTACGGGACAGGCGAAGGATGGGCGCCGCCCGCCACGAGACCGGCGATATGCGCCATGTCCACAACCATAAGGCATCCGACCTTGTCGCAGATTTCCCTTATACGCTTGAAGTCGATAATCCTCGGATACGCGCTCGCGCCGGTCAGAAGAATCTTCGGCTTGACTTCGAGCGCCTGCTTTTCGATCGCGTCGTAGTCCAGCATCTCCGTCTTGGGATCTACGGTGTACGGCACGATGTTGTATATCTAGCCGGAGAAGTTGACCGGCGAGCCGTGGGAGAGGTGTCCGCCCTGGTCGAGCGAGAGGGACATTATAGTGTCGCCCGGATTGATCGTCGCGAAATACACGGCCATATTCGCGGCGCTTCCGCAGTGCGGCTGGACGTTGGCGTGCTCGGCCCCGAAAAGTTCGCAGGCCCTCTTGCGCGCAAGCTCCTCCGCCGCGTCTACGGGAAGGCAGCCGGAATACCATCTCTTGCCCGGATAGCCTTCGGCATACTTGTTCATGAGGACGCTGCCGGCAGCCTCGCGGCAGAGGCGCGAGGACGTGTTTTCGCTCGCGATGAGGTTTATCTCGGTATCTTCCTGCTCGGTCTGCGCCTTTATGGCCGCGAAGACCTCGGGATCGCCCGCCATAAGTCCGGAGACGTCGCCCAGTCTTCCGGCTCTCTCGAGCTTCGCGCGCCGCCTGGCGTGGCGCTCGCTTTCGTCGACGGGAGTGGATATGAACGCATTGACGATCTCAAGCGCGTAGGCGGGCGACACGAAGTCCGCTCCGATGCAGACCACGTTCGCGCCATTGTGCTGGCGCGTGAGCACGGCCGCATCTACCGTAGCGCAGATGGCGGCGCGAACGTTCTGAAACCTGTTCGCGGCCATGCTCATCCCTATCCCGCTGCGGCATATGAGCACGCCGAAATCCGCCTCGCCCGACGATACCGCCGCCGCAACCTTCGCTGCGTAGTCGGGATAGTCGCAGCTTTCTTTCGTCTGCGGCCCCATGTCGGCGACCTGCGCCCTCGTTTCCAAAGCCTTCGCCAACGCGGCCTTGAGTTCAACGCCGCCATGGTCCGATGCCATTGCAATCTTCATTGTGGTTTCCACCTTGATGTATTGTTGTGCGTAATGATGTGTAGTATATCAAAAAACGCCTCTCCGGCGCAACAGCGTAAAACGTCAAGATTTGCGGTTGCGGCAAAATGGATAATTTGATATACTTCATTCTAATTCAATATGCAAAACGGCAAACTATTCATAATCGACATGATGCCCTTCCTCTACAAGGGCCATTTCGTGTTCCTCAGAAATCCGCGGATCACCTCTACGGGTATCAACACCTCCGCCCTTCTTGGGCTCGCGAGCGGACTCGAGTCCATCCTGAAGAAGGAAAACCCAACGCACGTCGTATTGGCGATGGATCCTGGCGGTCCCACATTCCGGCATGAAGCGTACCCGCCATACAAGGCGCAAAGGCAGAAGATGCCGGAAGACCTCGCAGCCTCGATACCGTATGGCTTCGAGCTTGCAGAGGCATTGGGCATACCGGTAGTCCGCGTTGACGGATTCGAGGCCGACGACGTCATGGGCACGATCGCAGTGAAAGCCGCCGCCGCAGGATTCGACACGTACCTCGCCACGCCGGACAAGGATGCAGCGCAGCTCGTGCGCGACGGCGTGAAGCTGTACCGTCCAGCGCACGCCGGAGATTCGGCCTCCATCTACGACGCCAAAGGAGTGTGCGAACATTGGGGGCTCGCCAGTCCCGAGCAGATGATCGACTACCTTGCGCTCGCGGGCGATTCGAGCGACAACATCCCCGGCATAAAGGGCGTAGGCGAAAAGACCGCCAGAGATCTGCTCGCGCAGTTCGGCAGCGTCGAAAACATAATCGCGAACGTCTCCAACCTCAAAGGCAAGCTAGCGGAAAAGGTCTTCGACGGTCGCGAGGACGCCAAGATATCGAAGTTCCTTACGACGATCCGCACAGACGTGCCAATCGAGCCAGACTTTTCCGCATACGCCGTGAAAGAGCCGGACAGGGCCCTTCTCGCAAAGGTCTGCGCGAAATTCGAACTCAACCGTCTCGCAAAAGCGTATGCCATTGACGCGAATGACGGAGAAGAAGAAAAGACTCTAAAGACTTTGGCAGACGTTCCCCACGAATACACTCTGGTGGACAGCGAAGATGCCGCGCGTAGACTCGTCGAGGAACTGAAGACGGAGCAAGTCATCGCTTTCGACACGGAAACGGCCGAAGCGGACGGACACGGACCAACGGAAGCGCACTTCGCGAAGATGGTCGGATTCTCTCTCGCCACGAGGCCCGGCCGCGCATGGTACGTGACGCCTGGCTTCATAGACCTTTTCCGTCCGGTTTTCGCCGATCCGGGAAAGACCTTCATAGCGCACAATGCGAAGTTCGACATGTCGGTTCTCAGGCGCTACGGCATAGGATTCGGCGCCACAGTCCGCGACACCATGCTGGCGCACTACACCATCGACGCCTCGGCGAGGCATGGCATGGATACTCTCGCGGAGCAGTATCTGGCATACAAGCCGATTCCTATAGAGACTCTGATCGGCGAAGCGGGCCGCAGCAAGACGCAGCGGTCGATGGCAGATCTGAAGCCCGCCGAAATACTCGACTACGCGGCGGAGGATGCAGACGTTGCGCTCCGTCTCGACGCTGCATTGCGTCCGCTCGCCCCGAAAGCGCTCGAGGAAAGCGAAGAGCCGCTCGTCAAGGTGCTCATCGACATGGAGCGCGAGGGAGTCCGGATCGATACGGAAGCTCTCAGGGAATACGGCAAAAAGCTAGACCGCGAGATACTCGACCTTCGTATGAAACTCGGCGAGTTTTCCGACCCTGGTTTCAACCCCGACTCTCCCAAGCAGCTCGGCGAACTTCTTTTCGGCAAGCTGGGGCTGGAAGGCGGCAAGAAAACCAGCTCCGGACAGTTCTCCACGGACGAAAAGACGCTTGTGAAGCTCGTCGGCGCGCATCCGGTCGTGCAGACCATCCTCGACTACAGGGCGTGCTCGAAGCTGAAGTCGACATACGTCGACAAACTGCCTCTGTTGACGGACGCCAACGGGCGCATCCACACCACCTACGTGCAGTCGTTCACCGAAACTGGGCGTCTTTCATCCAGCGATCCCAACCTCCAAAACATACCGATACGCACGGAGCGCGGCAAGCCTATAAGGAAGGCTTTCATCGCGCGCGATGCCGGACACAGGCTCGTTTCCGCCGACTACTCGCAGATCGAACTCAGGCTCTTCGCGGCGTTCTCGAAGGACAAGGCGATGCTTTCCGCGTTCGAGCGCGGCGAGGACATCCATCGCGATACCGCGTCGAGAGTCTACGGCATAATGCCGGAATTCGTCACGCCGGACCAGCGGGCCAAGTGCAAAATGGTCAACTTCGGCATCATCTACGGCATATCGGCCTTCGGCCTTTCGCAGAGACTGAACATACCGAGACGCGAAGCCGCCGATCTGATCGACACCTATTTCCGCCTCTACCCCTCAATCCGCGAATACATGGAAAGCGCGATACGGAACGCGAGAGAAAAAGGCTATGCCGAAACGATACTCGGCCGCAGACGCACGTTGCGCGACATCAACTCGCGCAATGCTACCGCCCGCGCCGCAGCGGAGCGCGATGCGATAAACACCCCCATACAGGGTTCCGCAGCCGACCTTATAAAGGTGGCGATGGTCAGAATCGACTCCGCCTTGAGGCGCGAGGCAATGCGGACGAAGATGGTCCTGCAGATACACGACGAACTCGTGTTCGACGCCCCTCTCGAAGAGGTCGATCGCGTGAAGGAGATCGCAAGGCGCGAAATGATTTCCGCAATCGATTTCGGAGTGCCGCTCGACGTAGGAATCGGCGAAGGCGAAAACTGGCTTGATGCACATTGACAAAACGAAAGGAACGAAGAGATGATGAAGAACTACCTGGCCATAGACATCGGCGCAAGCTCCGGCAGGCATATGCTCGGACGCGTCGAGAACGGCAAGATAACGCTCGAGGAAGTATACCGCTTCACGAACGGGCAGACAAGACGGCGCGGACACGACTGCTGGGACATCGACGCGCTGGTCGCCAGTGTCAAGGCCGGTATCGACAAGGCCATGGAAAAGGCGGCGATCGAATCCATCGGCATTGATACGTGGGGCGTCGATTTCGTCCTTCTCGACAAGGACGGCAAGCTGATCGGCGACGCCGTGGCATACCGC
>JAGCPM010000121.1 GCA_017965685.1 Kiritimatiellia bacterium
AGACGCGAGAGGGCTCTCCAGGCCTCCGCCGCGCCGGTTTCCGTGTTTACCCTCTGGACGCCCGGCAAGTTGCCGAGCATCTCGTTGCGCATCCTTATCTCGTTCGCTCCCATATTCGCCTCCACGCCGGTTTTTCCGGATTACTTGAACCAATCGTACTTATCCGCGCCGTATGCCGCCTGCGTCCCGAGTTGCCCCAGTCCTGTGACGGTTGTTCCCGCCGCGTTGAGTCCGCCCGCTCTCTTGTAGTTCTTGCCCGCGATGCGGTTGTTGCCCGCAGACGCGAGTAGCGACGACGCGTTGGCTTGGTGCCCCCACACTTCCATCGCCGCGTTGTCGCGTATGGTGGAAATATCGGCCTGTCCTTCCGCGACAGTTGTTTTCAGCACGCTGCCAAGGGTATCTTTGGTGCCTCCGTCTACGAGCAGTCCGCTTCCGGCCCAGGCCGCATACTGCGCACCGATGTCGGCCGCGAGACGGCGAGAGCGTTTTTCCGCCTCCTGTTCGCCCTGAAGCTGCGCGATGACGGCGCGCTCGTTCTCGAGCTTCGCCTGCCGCTCGTTCTCCGCCGCCTGCGCGTCCGCCTGCTGCTTCTGCGCCTTGCCGGTCTGGTAGTCGGAATATGCGCCGACACCCGTTCCTACGGCTGTCATTATCATGGAGCCAATCAACATCCACTCGGCTGGTTCACCCATTATCCACCCCCTTTTTCTTTTTGAGTTCCATCAAAGTCCATTCTTTTCCCGCGAAGCATATCTGTGCCACGCTCTTGAATCCGAGAATTTTCTCCAGCCACCGCACTGCGCCCGTGTATGTGGCGAGCGGCATTGCGTAGACCTGGTCAACCCACGAGGGAAGTCCGGCGAGCAGTACGTCGAGCACGGCGCGGGATTTTTTGACAAAGAGTTTCTTGCATCCCCATACGTTTGCAGTCGATAGAAAGTACAGTCCCCTGCGCCTGCCGAGGACGCCTTCGTTTGCGGGGATGCACGCTCCGCAGTATCCGATTATGTCGTCGCCAAGAAAAACCGCTAGCGCTCCGCAGGAGAGGATGTCCGCATGCTCCGCATCCCTGTCAATCCAGGCGCGCGTCGCCTCCACCTCCTCGCGGTCGCCGTCGCGGAGGTTGCGCTCCACGGCGAAGAGGTCGCGCTTTGTCGCCTTGCGGATTCTAACTCTGTCGCCGAGGTCTATCTCTCCCGTATTCATCCTTCGCTCCCGGATAGAGGCTGTATCTCGTAGTCGGTCGCCACGAGGATTATGTTCAGCGGCATCATGTTCTCGGACTCTATCACAAGCCTACCGTCGCCCGTGTTGTCGCCCGCGAGGACGCGCTTGAAGTCGCGCGAGGCGAGCACGAGCGCGCCGCCTTCGTCCGCGACCGTCGCGCCGGTCTCGATGGCCGTCGCCTGCGACGCGTCCACCCCTATGGAGCGCACGGTGAAGTCGCCCGAGTCGAGAATGCGCACTTCGGCGTCCTTGGCGTTCTTTATCTCGAACTGAAAAGTCTCTACGCCCTGCGGCTCCGGGCGCACCGTCGTGAGCTCCGCCTTGAACACGTAGCCTGCGAAGTTGCGGCGCACCGTCTCTGCGCCGGAAGCCTCCGTGAACGAGAAGCGCGTCATGCCCGCCGGAACAACCGGGCAGTCGCCAGTCTCAAGCTCGCGCATCGCATCCATGCACAGGTGTTCGGTCGCGGCTGGCGACGCGTCGCGCACGGGCACGTCGTCGCGAACGCGCCAGAGCTGGTACGCGCCGTTTTTCTCAACGAGCAGCATCACCTCGTCCGAACCGTTCGAGACGGCCTTGTTGCAGGCCACCCCCTTCGCCTTCCATCCGCCGCCGAGGATGTGACGGCTCCATGCGCAGACCTCATGCTCCTTCATGTAGACGAGCGTAGCGATCGTTCCGTCCGTGAGGACGCACTCGATGGTGGAGTCTGGGTGCTGCCGGTACGCCATGGATACTATCGGGTTGTTCTTGAAGAGCCACTGCGATAAGACGGAGAGGTCGTTGGACTCATAACCATCGGAGCTCCAGTTGTAGCGCGTCGCGAAAAGGCGCTGGCCCGTGCGGTCGGCGAAAACGATCTCGTCGCCCACGGCCATGGGCTTCAACGTGGCGGAGCAGCCTATGGCGCTCTGCATGTCGGCCGATATCGTCTTGTAGGTGAGCGTGTTGCCTGATACGGGGGCGATTTTCCACTCGCCGGAGTCCGCCAGAAGCATGAGGTCGCGGCTGGTGATTATATGGTTCACGTTCGGGAACTCCGTCGCGGCAAGCGTCACTTCGAGCGCGTCGTCCTCGCGGATCGAGGAGTGCGGCGAGAAGTTGTAGAGGTCGCCCACGGCGGAAAGCCACAGTGTGAACGGGTCGTTTTCCGACGAGGCGTATGCCAGGCGCTGCTGGTAGAGCGCAACCGCACCCGGATAGTCGCCCGCCGAGTTGAATACGACCTTGCGCGAGGGCGGAGTGAACGACAAGTCGGCGCTTATGTTGTCGTCTTGTATGATGTTTGTTTGTCCGTAGCGAGATCTGAATTGCACTTCGTGCCAGTACATGTCAACGCGGTTCATGTCGGTCGCGTTGTCAAATGCCTCAATCAGTATGGATTCCGTCTGGAATGTGGGTTTCGTTGTGGCGAGCGTGGGGTAGGCTTCGAGAAGGGCCGGGTAGAAGTCCAGATCTATCGACCGTTTGTATGTTGCAGGGCTGGGATTTGGACCGCAACCGCCACTGTTATAGCCTGTTATCGTAGTCAGGCCGATGTTCGCGGCTTTCAATGCCATGTTCGTTGTCACGACATGGTACTTTCTTGTCGTCCCGTCATTGGCAACAGTCGTCATCACGGCCCGGAAATGCGTCCCTGTGGAATAAACCGACATCTGTTGGACCACTTTTTGGTTGTAGTAATCGCTGTCGTCTACCCAAGCGGAATATAGCTCAAAGAGGTCGAGCCCGAGTGTTAGTTTTGTGATGATGGTGCCGGAAGCGTTGCCGAAACTGAACTCGACTCCGTCTTTGCCGGAGGTCACGCCTCCGCAATAGCGCACGTAGCCGGTGCTCCATGGCGCCGGCCATGTGTACCTTCCCCGGATCGGCGTTCTGCTGGTCTTGTTCAGAAACTCTTGGATGCCCCATCTCTCTTCAGACGCCCCTCCCGGTATCATGTCCCAACTTCTTACGCCTTGCGATATGCTGCTGTAAGTCACTTCCGTGTCTGGCATGACGATAGTATCGGTGTCGCTTGTCGATATGAGGCCGTACTCTGTCGAATCCATCTTGTAGACATTGTAGTAGTCCGGCTCTTCCGCATTCGCGCCTTTGTCGCATGTGATGGTGACCAGAGCGCCTGCGGGCCATGGAAGGTTGTACGAGAAACCATACGCCAATGACGGCATGGATTCAATCCCGTCTTTCACATACGTGCAGACATAGTATATCGTTTTTGATGCGCCGGTGCCCTGTGAGGACATGGTCACGTTGGTGATTCTCGGACGCTTCCATGTCTGGGCGCCGAATTTGACCGTTTCCTTTGTCAGCGTCTCATCGCTGTTGAGAGTTATCTTGATCGGCGCATGTCCCTTGTGTGCCATGAAAACGGTATCGCCGGACTGCGCATAGTCGAAATCCCCCGCTTCACCGTCGGAGTATGGGACATGGACATAGTACGGGCGGCTGTCGGCAGTGGCGACTGTGGCCGCTTTGGCTTCGTTTTCTTCCTCTTCGGCAGTCGCGCTCGCGACTTGCGAATCCTCCCATCCGCCGTAGTTGTAGGTCTTTCCATCTCCATCTGCGGAAATGCTGGGTTCGGGGATTGCAGTGGCGGCGGAGGCGTTCGCATATATCGGCAGGTTCGTCTGGGCGGTCGTCTGCAAGACAAACGCTGTCGTGACTTTCACGGCGTCGGTCGCTGCGTTGGCGTATAAGCCGTAGCAATGCGACACCATATAGCCGCCTTCAATGTTTATTTTGCCGTAGCCGTTGGAGTAGATGCAGGCGGTGTTGCTGTTTACTGCTCCCGTATACGAGTTCACTATCGCCCCGCCTTTGGCGAGGGTGAAAGTGTGCCGCTGACTTGTCGCGAATACTGCGGGCAGAACGACAATAGGGTAGGCCTGCGCCGTTCTGCGCTTCAGCGCACACCGCTGAGAGGTGCCATCCGTGCCGGTGTAGGTTCTGGCTCCGGAGTTCTCGAGGATGAGTTCGGTGTATGTTCGCGTTCCGCTGTTCGTTCCGATTGTGAGGATGGCGGTCGCGGAGGCTATTTTCCCAATGAGGGCGTGACCGTTGAGATCCAGATGTATCGGATAGTCGGATGAATAGGTCACGGTGGCCGTGTCGGGTATAAACACTTCTTCGCTCACGCACTCTTGCCAGTTCGCGTCAGTCCATGCCGCGCCTGCGGCTTTCGCCGTCAGGCAGTAGTAGTATTTTACGGTCGCGGTCTCGTCAACGGTGGTGGTTTTCTTGACGTACGCACCCGCGGCGTAGGCGTTTGCAATGTCATATTCCTCCGCTTTGTCTGCCTGCGAGTAGACCTTTATTCTCTTGCCGGGCTGCGCTGCATTGACTGCCGCCTGGAGTGTGGAGTAGCCTGTCGCTCCGATGGCGAACGGCAGGTCGCCTTCATATGTTTCTTCGTCCGGATCGTCTTGGCTTTCACTTTCGGGGTTGTAGTCGGTGAGTTCGTAGTCGGCAACAGAGCGCGTCCATGTGCCGTCCATGAGGCGGATGCCGTTGTTGGAGCAAAGAAAGGCTCTGCCGCCGGTGACGAGCAGGTAGTATCCTTTCTCGCGCTGATGGATGAGAGGGACAATTCTGGCTTTGCCTATTTTGTTCGGCACGGCCGTTCCGGCGGTCGTTGTGTGGCCCAGCAGATTCTGGAGGTCGCAGGCGAGGTCGGTGCCGCGCCTCTTGGAAACGTAGCCCTGACGCCTGACGAGCATGTTCTTGAGCTCGCTCGCGCCTTGGAAGTACTTCTGGAGGTCCTGCCGCCCCATCAGCTCGGCGTCGAGTCTGCCGCCTGTCCACGATCTCTGGGTGAATTTCCACATGGCGCCGCCTCCTTACCGCCTGAATATGTCCGCCGCGCGGGGATTCGCGCCACCCTTCATCGCGTCCGCATAGTAGTTGGAGCCCCACGGGTCTTTCGCCACGTTCGACTCCCTCGCGTCCGCGAGCTTCGCCTGCGCGAGCTGGTCCTGGTACGCCTGCTCCTGGAGCTGCCGCTCGTTAATGCGACCCGTTATGGGCTTGGCGAGGTCGGCCGCGAGGCGCAACACGAGCGTCCTGTACGCGTCGCTCGTCCACTTGTCCAGGTCTTCCACGTCGCCGGTGTAGACTATCTTCGCCAGGGGTTCGTTGGAGCGTACCTCGCGCCCGAACAAGCGGTAGTGGCAGTCCTCGCCGTTCGGCTGGATGCAGGCCAGAAGGCGCACGCACTTGGCGGGAAGAGTGGCGGTGCGCGCGCCGCCAGTCTCCATCTCCTTGCGGGCGAAATTCCAGTTGTGGTCTCTGAGCACCTTGAGGCGGCTTCCTTCATACACGAAGGCCGCCTTGCGCGAGTTGACGGTCGAGGACGTGCGGGAGAGTTCCGTCAGCATCGCATCCTG
>JAGCPM010000122.1 GCA_017965685.1 Kiritimatiellia bacterium
ATCGTCTGGCGCGTGTAGAACCGCACCGGCACCTTTTCGTCCGACACCATATTTCGCGCGCCCGGCTTTTCGGAATACGGCGTGAAGGCAAAAGAAATCCCGCTGAAAGAGATATCATGCACATAGTCGCCCCTGTCGGGGTTGCCGCGAAAGATTACGAGTACGCCGCTTTTGGCCATCGGTGCAATCGCATGCAAAGATTCCATAGTTTCGCCCAGCAGCGGACGGTAGAGAATGCGAAGAGCTTTACCGTCGTAGAACCATTCGCCTGGCGAGTCGAACGCACCGCGCACATTTTCAAACCAAACCAAAGTCTCCTTCGTCGACCAAGTACCGTTGTATCCCATCTTGACTTTACGGCTGGTTTCCACGGCCATGGACGCAGGATCGACATTGCGGACTCCCTGCCGCGCCGCGTTCCATTTGTGGACGGCGCAAAGGGAAACATACGGAAGGTCTTCCGCATCTATCGCGACTACCGCCGCCATCGCGGCGTTCGTGGACGCTATGCGCTGCACATACGAGAGAGAACCATTTTCTGGATTCTTCTGCTCGCATTCCTCCGCCACACTCAACTTCATACAGCCGGCGGACAGATTGTTAGGCACGGCATCCGGCGCGCGGGCACGTTCGGCGCGGCGCCCGTTCACCCAAAGCTGCTCGAACCAGACAGGGTTCCCGTCCACATCCTTCGGCACTGGCGCGGACCACACACCACCGCCATCATCGCGCCAGCCGTCGACCCGCTCGCCGCCGACGAAGGCCGCATTGCCATCTTCTCCAATCCAGCGGACCGGTGCTTCGGGTGTTCCAGAATCCACAGGCGTGAACACGAGCGGCTCTGCAAGAAAATACGCGCCCCGCTTCACGCGGACAGTCCATGCGCCAGCATCGCCTTTCGCCTTCGCCGCACGAATCGCAAACAACGCTTCATTCGGCGACATGCCTCCCGGCGAAACGACCAATTCGCCTCCAGTGGCCACCGTCACAATCGCCACCGCGAGAATGGCTGCAATGACAGTCGCCGCTTTCATCGTCCCGCCTCTTCCTTGTTTTCACGTGAATACCCGTCGGCCTTGGCGGACCAGGCGCAGAGGAAAAGAGCCATGCCGACTAGGGCGAAGAACGCGACAGCACAGAGAGTCACGCCCCATCCGAACGTTTCCTTGATAAAGGCGATGCCGATGCCGGAAACTGTAGTGGAAAGATAGCCCATGATTCCGGCGAATCCGGTCGCAAGCGCAGCGGCCTCCTTCGTCGCCTGGTTCGCGACGATGATTCCGGTCAACGCCTGCGGGCCGTAGATGCAGAATCCCGCCCCCATCAAAAGAAGCGTCGCCTGCCAAGCCGGCGCACCTTCAGGAAGGAGCCAGAAGCCGAACGCGAACGCCGCCGCGAAAAGCATGAAGAACACCCCCGTGCGACATCCTCGCCCCTTGAACACCTTATCCGTCACCCATCCGGCACAGATCGTGCCGATGACGGCCGCGAGCTCAAACGCAATAATCATGAGTCCGCCTTTGGCAACGGGGATGCCCTTCATCTGCTTGAGGAACGTCGGCCCCCAATCAAGAAATCCGAACCGGACGACATACACGAAAAAGTTGGCGAGTGCGACCAGCCAGATCACCCTGTTGCCGAAAACGAGGCGCCGGCGTTCCGCAGCAGTCAGGCCATTCCCCGTGCCCTCTTCCCGGTTCCCCGTTCCCAGTTCCAACGCCGGCAACCCTGCCTCGACCGGAGTCTCCTTCACGCAGAGGAAGGTGAAGACCGCCGCAGCCACCGCGAGCGCGGCGGGAAAGTAGAAACACCAGCGCCAGCCAAATCCAAGAGCGAAAAGCGCGGAGCAAAGCCCGAGCGCCAACACCGCGCCGACGCTGTGAGAAGCATTCCACACCGACATCTTCGTCGCAAGTTCCTTTGGATGGATCCAATGCGCAAGCATCTTCGCGCATGGCGGGAAGCCCATGCCCTGCGCCCATCCGTTCAATATCCAGAAGATTGCGAAGAACAGCGTCAGGCTGGAGCACCCGAAGAAAAAGTTTGTCGCGGCGGAAAGCGCAAGACCAACGGCCATGAAGATACGCCCGTTCAACCGATCCGCCCAGAATCCGTTTATGAACCGGCTGAGTCCGTAGAGAACCCCATGGACCGTCATGACGATTCCGAGCGCGTATGTGGAGATGACGCCCTCTTCCAGCATGGCAGGCTGAGCCATCGAGAGGTTCTTCCTAGCAATGTAGAAAAACGCATACGAAATCGCGCTGAACGCGATAAAACGCCACTGGGCCTTGATGAACTTTTTCTGGATTTCAGCAGTCATTGTTTTTCCTCCTTCATTTGCCGGGCAATTCCACTTTGTCGAACGTCTCAACGACAATCGATGGCGGCGCACCTGAATATCTTGCCAAATCTTCACGCGTTGTTTCTCCTGAAAGAACGCATACAAAATCGATTCCGGCATTGTCGGCGATCGCCTTGTCTGTGTAGAGCCTGTCCCCGACGACCGCAATCTCCTCCGGCGCGAACTCGGCCAGAACGGGCGCAAGAAGTGTGGGCGACGGCTTGCCGAAAATATGGCTCGGCTTCATCCGGTTCGTCGTCTCGAGAAGTTTCAAAATGCCGCCGATGTCGGGGATCGGACCGCGTTCCGACGGACAGCAGTTGTCGGGATGCGTCGCCACAAAATCGACTGGCGCACGATTCTTCGTCCGGACGGGGCACATCGTGCCGGGCGGCACGTTCCGCATGTTCCATAGCTCTGTCGCCCTGGCGAGCTTATCATACGTCAGCTCCTTGTCGTAGGTTAGCGCGATCAGTTCGTTCGACTCCGGATCGTAGTCAAGCGACACGCCCGTGTCCGCAAGCCTTTCGGACATGTGGGCCTTGACTCTCTCGCTGGAGATGAGATAGACCGACTTATAACCTTTCTCTCGGATATACGCCTCAAGCGTGATGAGCGGTGTAAGTATCTGGTCCTCCGTCACGGGAATCGCCGCGCCTGATACTTTCTTCATGTATTCGTCGGGGCACTTCGACGTGTTGTTCGTGAGGTAGAAGAACCTGAACCGTCCAGAATTCGTATGGCGTATCACGAAATCGACTGCCGGGGCTATAGGGTTCGGCCCCATGAAAAGCGTTCCGTCCAAGTCGCAGACAAACGCTTTTTTCTTCTTCAAGTCAAACATACCGTCTCCCTTTCCCGATTACATATTGGCCGTGGCAACGACATCTACACCGGTTCCGGCGACGTTCGGGATGATGACATCGCCGATTTTCACCGGGAGCTGCACGGTGGTCTGATGCAGCGCAAAAAGGACGTCGTCTATCTTCGGCTTTGGAATTGCCGTTTTCGTTTTGACCGGCAGAGGTTTGCGCATACCGGCGATTCGCACAAGTCCCGTCACCATGCGCGTGGGATTGACCAATTCGCTTTTCGCGTACGCCTCGCCGCGCGGACAGGCGTTGCCCGAGACAGCGACCTCGCCATTATCGCGCTTCTCGACATCCATCTCACATCCGCGCGGGCAGTTTATGCATATCATTTTCATGGTTGTCAGTCATTGGTCGTTAGTGGTTAGTGGCTAGTGCATAAGCGGCGGCACTACGGCCGGCGACTTCCGAGTCGCGGCTCACCCAATCGACGAGATCGTAGACCCTGACGACGTTGCCGCCCGCAAAGATGCCGGGAACGCTCGTTGCCATGGTCTTCGGATCGACCCTCGGGCCACGCGTCTTCGGATCCATATCGACCCCCGCCTTTTTCGTGAGTTCGTTTTCCGGGATGAGTCCGCACGAAAGGACGAGTGTATCGCAGTCATAGTGGATCTCCGTACCGGGAATTGGCTTCAAGTTGTCGTCCACCTGCGCGACCTTGACGCCGGTGACGTGTTCGCGTCCCTCGACGTCGGTAACAGTGTGCGAGAGAAGGAGCGGGATATCATAGTCGTTCAGGCACTGGACAACGTTACGCATAAGACCCGACGATTTCTTCATTATCTCGATGCAGGCCAAGACCTTCGCACCAGAGAACGTGAGCCGCCGCGCCATGATAAGCCCGATATCGCCGGAGCCGAGGATTACGACGCGCTTGCCAGGCATGATGCCGTCCATGTTGACGAGCCTCTGGACGGTTCCGGCGGTATAGACTCCTGCTGGGCGCGTTCCCGGCGTCATGAGAGCGCCGCGCGGTCTTTCGCGGCAACCCATAGCGAGCACCACGGAACGGGTTTTGTAAATCTTGAGTCCGCCACGCGGCGACATTGCAGTCACCTTCGCACCACCGTCAGGTTGCGGCCGGATGTCCAAAACCATCGTGCCGCATGCGACAGGGATGCCGAGTTCAACGGTCTTGTCCACGAAGCGCTCGGCATATTCGGGACCGGTAAGCTCCTCTTTAAAACGGTGGAGGCCGAAGCCGTTGTGTATGCACTGCTGGAGGATTCCACCCGGCGCATCATCACGTTCGAGAACAAGTACATGCGCCGCGCCGTTTTCCTTGGCGGCGCACGCCGCCGCAAGTCCCGCAGGCCCGGCACCAACAACGAGAACGTCGACTACGGGGTCAGACCCCGCTGGAGCAACCATGGGGGTCTGACCCCATAGTCCCTGAAGCGTCTTCGGCGCAGTTTTTCTAGAAAAGAGAAAAGCTTCCGGCGGCAGTCCAAGCTCGCTCCCGAGTATCTCGATAAGGCGCGGAGTGCAAAAGCCGCCCTGGCAGCGTCCCATACCGCTACGGGTGCGGCGCTTGATGCCGTCGAGCGTCCTTGCTCCGACTCTTGCGCGGATGGCGGCGCGGATTTCGCCCTCCGTTATCCCCTCGCAGCGGCAAACGACGCGTCCGAACGACGGATCACGCTCCACCAGTTCGGCCAGTTCTTCCGGCGGCAGATCCCTTGTCCTCGGCCACCAGGAAACGTCTTTCGATATGAGCGAGCGGTTCTTGCGCGAGGCAACAAGACGCACGGCGACAAGCTCCGCGAGATAAACACCTATCGCGGGCGCGGAGGTTAGGCCCGGCGACTCCACGCCGACTGCGTTGAAAAAACTCGGCGCATCCGGTGCTTCGCCCAGGATGAAGTCGCCGACCGTCGTCTCGTGCGCACGCATTCCGGAAAACTCCGCCATCACCTTGCCGAGCGGCAGATTGGGATAGGTGCGCCGGGCCCCGTCCTTGACCTTCTCCAGCCCCGCATATGTGGTGGCCTTGTCTTCTTTGTCGCCCACATCCTCGGCCGTCGGGCCGACGATCATCGTGCCGTCCACGGTGGGCGAGACGAGGATTCCCTTGCCCATCTTCGAGGGACACTGGAACATCGTGGACGTGAACGTGCCGTCCTCGTCGCGGTCAATCATCAGGTATTCGCCGCGCCGCGCGGTGATGGCATACTTCGTCGCACTCGCAAGGTTGTTGAGTTCGTCGGAATGGCAGCCGGCGCAGTTCACGAGGGCACGGGCAGAAAATTCGCGCCCGTCTTCACAAACGACACGCCAACCATCACCATCTTTGCAGCCGACTATCTGAACAACTTTCGCGTCGAAGACAAATTCCGCACCATTAGCGGCGGCATTTTCGGCATAGCGGAACGTCAGCTCGTAGGGGCAGCAGATGCCGCCAGTAGGCGCCCACAATGCCGCCGTCGCCTCCGGTGAAACGTTCGGCTCACGGCGGCGCAGCTCATCCTGCGATATGATTTCCGTCGGAACGCCGTTCTGAACGCCGCGTTCCTTCAGTTCGGCGAGAGTTATCTCGTCATCCGGCCCGAACGCGAGCACGAGAGAACCGTTGCGCCGAAACGGCACCTTCAGTTCGCGGCAGACGTCCTCGAACATGCGGTTGCCGAGGACGTTGAACTTCGCCTTGTTTGTCCCCGGCTTCGCGTCGAAGCCAGCATGGACGATGGCACTGTTCGCCTTGGATGCACCCTCGGCGACGTCGCTCCCCGCCTCCAGCACGAGAACGTTCAGATTCCACCGCGTCAGCTCGCGCGCCACCGCGCATCCGACCACGCCCGCACCGATTACGACAACATCGGCATTCATTTTCCGACCTCCCAAATCCCCCCAGGGCCGAAAAGCTCGCCCAGCAACTCATCCATCAGCCCAAGTCTCTCTACAAGGTCCAATCCGAAATATCTAGTGCGCATATACGGAATGCCACGACATGTGTCGCGGAATCGTTTTCTCGAGACGCCGACCATCTCCGGCTCGCAAGGCGCACCGGCAAGGCACAAGTTCTCTCGAACCTCGCCGAACGGCATTATCTGATTGCGGATGCGTTCCGAAAGTTCCGGCCACACGCGTTTGAACGTCGAAAGTTCCTCCCGCAACCTGTCCGGCGAGGAATACTTCTTCGCCATCTCACCCTCGGCGCGGCGGATGTGCGCAGGACGGCTGCCGTAGACATCGGGGAACGTCGCTTTCAGTTCGTCGAACGTCGCCGGCCACAACGCGACCGCTTTCTCCACATCGAGCCGGGACAGGTCGCGGCGCAAAAGAAACTCCAGCGTCTTCGTCGAGAAGAGCGTGCCGATTCCGACCTTGAATCCGTGCGAGACGGGCCGTCCGTCGAATGCGAGGTCTTCCATGTCCCAATAATGCGAGACCTGGTGCTCCGTGCCGCTTGCCGGACGCGACGACCCCATCGCCTGCATCGCGAAGCCGCTCATGACAAGTCCTTCGCAGAGCTTCCTAACCTCGCGCTCGTCACCGGACGCACAGCCGGACGGATTCGAGACCGCATCCCTGAGGGGCTCCTGCACGAGCCGCCACGCGAGCGGATGGATCGCCTCGGAACCGATTGCGTCCGCGAGCATCCAGTCGGCCCCCGCTGGAATCTTGGCGATAAGATCGGCGTAGCCGCTCGCCGTCATCTCGCGCGGTGCGGCAGCGGCGACAGTGCTATCGACAATGCAACCGAGCGGTGCCTTGCAGGGAAGAGTCTGCTTTATGCCGTCCTTCGTGATCGCCGCGCCGTAGGCCGTATAGCCGTCCATCGATGCCGCCGTGCCGACGACCATGTACCGGAGCCCCAGTTCCTCGCTCGCGCGCTTCGTCAAATCGTTGAGCGTCCCCGACCCGACAGCCACGGCGACCGCACCGCTCGTCCTGATCGCTTCGCGCACTTCCTCGACCTTCTCGTAGGTGGCGTGGAAGTCCGACCCGTCTGGATTTACCACGTATTCGGCGACCTCCACGCCTGCACCCCTGAGGCGCGCAACCACCCCATTACCCGCGACCTCCTTTGTGTGTGGATCTTCCACCACAACCGCCTTTTCCGCAAAAGGGAACAGCCTGCGGAACATTGCCGCCGCGCCGTCCGCCGCACCGGGGCCGACCTCGCACTCCTTTGTGTCCGTCGCGTTACGCCGCGCATCTTCCATCATTGACATATTTTCACTCCATTTCTTTTGCCGCAGTTCTCATGCAATTCACAGGTATTTATCAAGGACGGTGCGATTGTTGAGAACGTCGTGAACCACAAGGCGAAGTTTGTCGTTCTTGATAAAACCCTCCACGACAGTAGGGAACCTGCCGGAATCAGGCACTCCATGATCGAATCCGAGTTCAGGACCGCCTCCGACCACCTGCGCCCACCGGCGTTCGGCGGTTGGCGGATCGAAGCGGAACCTGTGCCTGTGGCCGCAGACGACCAGTTTAACGCCCGTTCTGTCCAGAATCGGCCCCCATAGTTCGTTACACTCGCGCGACCAGTATGCATAGTCATGCGGATCTATCGCCACGCCGTCGTGCGGATAATCTTCGGAAGATGGTTCTGCAAAGAGCGGAATGTGGCAGAACACGATCTTGTGTTTCGCCGCAGCTATCTCCGGACGCGCGAACTGCTCCTCCAGCCACTTCGCCTGAGCCCTTCTGTACGGCTCGAAATTCGCAAGTCCGAACCACTTAGGGTGAGCATCCGGCTTGTCCTCGCCCGTGTCGAGCCCTACAAGCGCCATGTCGCCCAGACGTAGCGCGAAGTTCCACTTCAGGTCCCACTGGTCGCCTCGCCGTTCGGAAGGGTCGCGCGGCAGCACGACCTCCTCCTTCTTTGAAATCCAGCTACCCCGGAAGTCGTGGTTGCCGCTCTCGAAAAATACCGGGATGTCGGAAGACCAGTCGCTATCTTCCACAGGCGGATTCAGAAACACCTCTACGGCCGTCTTCTTGTCTTGCGTTGTGTTGGTGGCGTCTCCGTTCCAAATGACAGCGGAAGGCGAAAGCTCCTTCACCTTGCGGACGGCCATCTGGAACGGCTTCCATTGCGCATGCGTATCATTTATCACGCAGAAGTGCGCCTTCGCGCCCTCGCCCAGCGTCGTGAAGGAATGCACACCGGAAACGACCGGATCGCCGAGTTTGGCATAGTATATGTTCGAGTAGTCGGTGAACGGAATCGTGACGGTGCGGTAATAGTATTTCGTTGCCGGCTTAAGGCCCGTAAGCCGCACTTGAAGCGCGTCCACGTCGATCGGTACGAGTCCGTAGCCGCCGCTTTTTACAACCTTCGCGTCACGCATTTCCGGATTGTCCGCGTATTCGACAACTCCCTTTGCGAGCCCCGACACCGCCCAGCTCACGCCCATAGTCGTTTCGCCCGGCGATTGCAGGCAGGGACTTCCGATTTCCAGCGGGACACCCCGCGTGCCGAGAAATGGATCTCGCTCGCGCGTATCTTCCGCAGCAGCGGCCTGCGGGGGCACATCCCCGCCGTGAAGCGCACATGCCGCGAGCGTTCCGCACGCTGTTATGAACTCTCTTCTGGTGAGACCTGCTTCTTTTTCCCAGCAATGCATATTCACGCCTCCTACTTTATTGAAAAACGGATTGCCCGTCCGTGGTCCGAATCAGACGCAATCCACGCCGTGAAGCGGCCGGGCTCCACGACATACCGGCCTTGGACGAAATAGCCGAGGGAATTCACGGGGACCTTTATCTCGACCTGCCTCGTCTCGCCCGGCTCAAGCTCCACGCGCTTGAAACCCTTAAGCTCGCGGCGAGGCCTTGCAATCTTTGCAACTTCGTCGCGCACATAGACCTGAACAAGTTCGCTTCCTTTGCGGGAACCCGTATTGGTGACGTCTGCTGAGAAAACAACCACGTCGCCGCAGACCTCAGCCCGTTCTCCCGAATACGCGAATGTCGTGTAGCCGAGGCCGAAACCGAACGGATACAACGCGCTTGGTTCTACGTCATTGTAGCACGAGGTGAAACGCCTGCCGAAGGGATTGGACTTGTCAATGACGACAGGACGGCCGGTGGTGGTTTGCGAATAGAATAGCGGACATACACCTGTCGTGCGAGGGATATCCACCGTAAGACGGCCCCAAGGCTCCGCAGCGCCAATCAAGACATCTGCGATTCCCCAGCCGCCGCATCCGCCGGGATTCCATGCCATGACGACGGCGTCTGCAAGTTCCGCCAACACCGGAAACGCCATTGGGCGACCGCCAAAAACGACCGCCACGAGAGGCTTGCCACATGCCTTTACCGTGCGTACAGCCTCCAATTGCTCTCCCGGCAGTTCTATTTTTGAAGAGGATGCACCTTCGCCTGACTTCTCCCAATAGTCACCGAATGCGGCGATTACGACATCCGCCTCCGCCACTGCCCTTTCAATCGCCACCGTGTCCACGCGCCCCGTCAGCGTGTACGCCTCCGTGTAGACGACATCCACGCCGTCAGCCTTGAGCCCGTCGAGAAGCGTCGCATTCTCGAACTTGGAAAGATCCTTCGTACTCCAGCATCCCAGCATCTGCCATTCGCTTGCGGCCACGTCGCCCAAAAGCGCAACCTTCGCACCGCTTGTCAGCGGCAGCGTATCGGCCTCGTTTTTGAGAAGGACTATCGACTTTTGCGCCGCTTCGCGAGCGAGAGCGCGGTTTGCCGCAGGATCGACCGCCGCCGTGACTTTCGTTTTGTCGATCTCAGGATGGTCAAAAAGCCCGAGCCGGAACTTTACACGCAGTATGTTGCGCACCGCATCGTCCAGAGTCTTCATGCTCACACGCCCTTCTTTGACGAGCGTTGCAAGATTCTTTGCATAGCACGACGAGACCATCTCCATGTCCATTCCGGCGTTTATCGCCTGCGCCGCCGCGTCCGCTTCGTCGGCTGCGGTGCCGTGTTTCACAAGTTCCTTTACTGCCTCCCAGTCGGATATCGTCATACCGCCGAACCCCATCTCGCGGCGCAGTATGTCGCGCAAGAGGTAGGCGTTCATCGAGCAGGGGACGCCGTTGTAGCTGTGGAAGGCCGGCATGACCGTTGCGACGCCTGCATCGACCGCCATCTTGAACGGCGGCAGGTACGTGTTGCGCAGAGTGTCGTCCGAAAGCTCCACGGCGTTGTAGTCGCGCCCGCCCAGGCTCGCGCCGTAGCAAACGTAGTGCTTGGCGCAGGCGGCGATGTGGAGGCCGTCAGTCATGTCCTCGCCCTGCAGACCGCGTATCATCGCCGCCCCCATAAGTCCGGTCAAGAGAGGGTCGCACCCTCCGCCCTCGGCGATGCGCCCCCAGCGCGCGTCGAGCGCTACATCCAGCATCGGCGTGAAAGTCCAGTTACAGCCCTGTAGCAGCGACTCTGCGGCCATGGCTTCCGCCACGCGCTCCCATAGCGATTCGTCCCACGAGCAGGCAAGCGCAAGCGGAATCGGGTATGTCGTGACGGCCGAATGGATCATGTCGCTGCCGATCAAAAGCGGAATGCCGACACCTTCCATGGCCGCGCGCTGGATGGCGTTGTAGTTCTCTACGCCCCATTTGCCGATTACGGACCCGTAGCGTCCGGCGCGGACCCCGGCGAGAAACGACTCTTTCAGCTTCTCGCCCGACATGTCCCCGCTCGCCGGCTCTACCATCTCCCTGCCGAGGCATTGCCAGGTCTGGCCTATTTTCTGTTCCAATGTGAGACGCGAAAGAACAGTTTCCACACTCTGTTCCACGTCATCTTGCCGCACGCCGCCAAAAGCCGCCGAAGCGAACTGCACCGCCAGCACCGCGACACATACGAAATACAGCACCTTATTGGTCATTTGTCATCTCCTTTCCGTCCAGACGGAGAATCCCGTTCGGCGTCGGAATCTCTGCTTTCAAGTTCTCGCAACCGGGCAGCGGACGATACGACCACGCCCGCCAGCCGTCCGCAGTAGGCCGAATACCCATCCCTTCCGAAACGAAGATAAAGGCGGGCCATGCGCTCCAGACGTGACAAAGGCTCTTCGCCCACGGCCGTCCGTAGAATGCGTATCGCTTATCTCCCGTCTCCTTCGGATCGTAGCTTTCCCAATATGTCGTCGCGCCATTGTCGAGCATTCCGCCGAATATCCGCTCGAGCCCCGAGAAGAATGCACCGGCATGGCCCGTCCGCGCCAGCGCCACCATCTCCCAGCCGAAGACGTAGGGCGTCCCGACAGGCGGAAGGCGGTTCTGGGCAAGTTCGTCGCCGATACGGACCGACTGACGGTCGTCGGCAACGCCGAAAACCACTGCAAAGATGTTCGCCTGCCGTCCGAAAACCGCCGCACCAGTAGGGTCGGCCCTGTAGAGACCGCGCGTCTCGTCCCACGCCAACATGTTCAGACTCACGCGGATCTTCGCGGCCAAGGCGCGGTAGTCGTCCGCCTGCGGATCGCCTACGCGGTCCGCAAGTCGCGCCGCCGCCTGCAGCGACCCATGCCATATCATCTGCAGCGCAGTATTGGACTTCGGCTTCGCCCAGTCGATAAAGACCCAATCGAGACCGCGCACGACAAAACCGGTCTCGTCCGTGCGGGACATGAGGTCGCCGATGCGCGCCTTGATCCGCCACCAGCGGTCCCGGAGAAACTGCGCATCCCCGAAATAAAGCTGGTAGAGGTCGTGCGAGACAACCGTCCACATCGAATACGTTACGATCCCATTGACATCGCCTTCGTAGGCGTCCATGACAGATAAAGTCCGCCGCGCAATTTCCGCGTCGCCATAGACGTATGCATCCGCCATGAGGGACACGGTCAAGTCGCCACCCCACGGCAGGCGGTCGCGCTTGATGCCGTCAACCAGGAAGTCGCTCGAGCACAGCGCCAGCGTCCGTTCGCCGACTTCGGCCATCTTCAGCCAGCGGGCGTTGTCCGTAATGATCCGCCCCTTCACGGGACGCCGCCGTCCGACAGGCACGACTTTGACGTTCGTCACTTCGGATCCAAAGCGCAGATACCGGAATGCAAGCGCATGACGCGTCCGCCAGCAGCCGTCCGACACTTCGTCCATCGTCGCGTCATACTCGAGATCCTCCGTCTTTTCCGCCAGCATCTCGGGGATGGACTCGCCGACAAAGAGCCTAGGCTCTGCATCCACCCTGCACTCGACGTACGCGAATTGTTCAGCGAGCGCATCGTACCAGCCGTTCGTCGCCACAAGCCCGGAGAAGGATCGATCCTCCGGCAGCCGTTCACGATGAGGAGACACCGGCGCGTCGGCATAAGCGGCGACCGGACGCCAGCTCCCGTCGAACACCTTCGCCTCCCAGTTCGTCTCCGCAGAACGGATTGCGCCACAGCCCATCAATCCGCCATCGACCGTCACGTAACGGCGTCCCTCGGCGGTGTTGTAATGCGTTTCTGAAATCCTGCGGAACGCCTCCGGCAGTGGGTCGTTTTCGGCGCACACGCGGCGGAACTCCGCCCTGTCGCGCAGCGGCGGAAGCACGCCCGGATGATATGCGTAGAGACCCGCGCGCCGGACATCGTCCCGCATTTGATGGACACGAAAAAGCTCCATGTCCATCTGTGGATACAGCCATGCGGAAGAAAGGCCATGCGCGATCTCCTGCGGTTGCGCGAACACGCACGAGACCGGCAGCGCCAAGGCGATCAGCATGCAATTCTTCTTCATGTCAATTGTGAACGCATTTGTCTAATGTGGAAATGTGAAAATATCCAACAGCCAACAGCCAATATCCAATTTGCCCCGCCATCATTGGATAATGGATACTGGATATTTGCACATTTCCATATTTCTTTCTATCGCACCAGATCGTAGACTCGTACGTAGTCCACGAGGAACTCGTCTCCTGCGGCGGCAGCGGCATCCAGCTCGGGAACCGGCTTGCCGGTCATGCGGTCGTTGCGATACCACTTCGCCTCGGTAGTGAGGAGCACGAATTCGTCCGTCTGCGAGACCGCTTCTCCATCACCCTGCCCGACCTTGGGGCCGTGCTGCTTTCCGTCGATGAAGAACGTATAGCCGTCCGGCTCCCAGAGCATGCCGAATACGTGGAACTCTTTTTCGTCCAGTTTCACCGAATTCGGGCGGTTGAAAGCCTCCGCGGACATACCCTTCGGACGCCTCGGTACGCAAAAGCCCTGATAGTCCGCGCCGTAGCCGTTCGCGTGGAAGTAGTGCGGTATCACTTCTCCGACCTCGAACGATTCCATGATGTCGTGTTCGATGCCGGCCGAGCGTGGATCAAGCGAACACCCCTGCATGGGAGTCTGCATCCAGAACGCCGACCACCATCCCGGCATCTGCTGGAGACGGCAGCGGCATTCGTAGTAGCCGTATCGATGCATGAACTTCGCCTTCCCGCGCTTGGGGAGCGGCCAGAAACTCTTCGCGTTCTCCTCGTGCGGAACATCCCATACGAGCTCACCGGTCTGGAGCTGCGGCGAGACGAACTGCCCGTCCGGCTTCTTCACGAGCTTCAGCCTCAGAAGACCGTCCTTGACCTCCACGGCATTATCCTCCGGCGCGGCGAACCAGTGCGCGCGCCGTCCCCAGAAATTGGTGCGGTAGCCCCACTTCGACTCGTCGAGCCAATCTCCGTCGAACTCATCGTGCCAGGCGAGCTTAAACTTCTTCCCGGCAGGAAGAAGGCTCGCCTCCTCGCCGGGAACCGCAATGGCCTCCGTGCAATCGCTTGCGGCATCGAGCACGGCAACAAATCCTCCCTTGGCGCGGAGCGTCAACTTCAGCGTACCGGACGGCTCAACCGTACATTCCGAAATATCGAAGCCGGGATTCGAGCCTTCCGCGTCGGCGAACTTCTTCATCCTCCACTTGCCGTATTGAAGGAACGAAAGCGGAATTTCAAGACTACGGTCTTCCGCACCGTTTTCGATTGCGATGAACCATTTGCCGCCCTTGCGCTTTGCGACGGCCACGCATTCGCCGATTTCCGAACCGGGAAGGACAAGAGTCTCGTCATAGACCGGCTCCAGTGCCTTTACGACTTCAACTGCCGGGCTTTCGAGGTAGTTCTGAGGATAGTCGCCGAGGCAGAGGAACGGCGCGGAGAAGATGATTCCCTGTGCGAGTTCCCTGGCCCATGTATAGCCCTGAAGCTCCTTTTTCTCAAACACCATCGGCGTATAGTCAGCGTGTCCCTGAACAAGGCGATTGAACGGCAGTATGCAGTCGTGCTCCGGAGGAAGAACCCTGTTGTACCGCGTGATGTGCCATTCGTGTCCGCGAATCGCCTCGCGCGCGATTTCGTGCGGCCATGTCTTCTCGCGGCCTGAAGGCTTCACGCAACCGTGGTAGTCGGTCATGAGTCCGAATTCAAGCGTATCTGCAAGGGCCTCCTCATACCATGCCATCTGCTCGCAGGAAGGCGCGGGATGAAAATCAATCTTTATGCCTACCGCACCCGACGCCTTCACCTTCGCAAGATACTCGCGACGCGTTTCGGGATTGCGCATTTCCTTGGAGTCGACCCACATGAAGCTCTCAACTCCGATGGACTTGCCGTAGTCGATCCACTTTTTGAGGCACGCCCACTGGTCTTTGTCGCCATCGCGCCAGTCGCGCCAACCATCGTCTATAAGATAGTACTCGAAGCCCAGCGCCTTCGTCCTGTCGTACCACTCCTTCTGTTCTCCATACTTGGGCGCACCCGCCGGCAGCCACTGCCAGACGGCGCGGCCGGGGCGCACGAACTTCGCCGCCTTCGCCGCAACCGCTGCGGACGGGGCGGGACAGAGTCGCCGCACTATGTCGCTCGTCGCAAGAGTCTGCAAATCCTTCGCGACAAGCATCACGCGCCATGGCGTAGTATCCGCGCCCTTCTGGTCGAACCCGTCCGGGTCGTTCGCGTAGAATACGCCGAAGCGTCCATCGCCAAGATACTTCGCGGCGGAATCGGTGTAGCCGACTACATTCGCCTCGGTAATCAGGCGATACGTCCCGTCCGCGAGCTTCGCCGTCACGGGGAAATCCATCACAGTGCCGACGGGAATGTCGCACACGAGCGAGGAGCAATACGGCTTTTCGTAGTCCATGCCGTATTCCTGATACCACACCTTCGCGTCGGCAGGAAGCGTCCAGACCGTTTCTTCGCGTTCCACTCGCCTCTCGCCTTCCGGCAGGATGTACCGCACCACCATTCCGTCGGCAAAAACGCGCCGCTCGGTCTCGCTGATGGTCGCCCCATTGACGACAACACCCTTGGCGTCAAGCGTCGCCGTCTGGAATTCCGGCGGGGATGAGAGGATCAGCCCGTCTTCGGTGAGGACGTTCTCGAAGCGTATCGTCCAATTCTGCGGTGCTTCTGCGGAAACCTCGAAAGGTCTGTCCTTCCATACTGGATTGGCGGATTCGGTATACAGCCACTCGCGGCGCGCGATCTTGCGGTCGGCGAGTTTGCGGCCGCCCTTCACGACGGAATCGGCGAAGGCTGCGATCTCGGGCGGATCGCCGTCCGGCGGATGCCCGTGCTTCATGCGGAGTTTGATTGAGAAAAGAGGATTCCCTGCGGCGAACGCAGTCTCCTCGAACGAATCGAGCGGGAAGAAATAATCGTTCGTCCCGGTGCACCAAAGCGTCGGTATCCGGCAATTCTTCGCGTATTCGACTGGATTCCAGAGCGTCTCCCACAGCTCGCCGATTTCCGGCGCGAAGACGGAATGCCGCCGCAGGTTTCCGCATCCGTAGACGGGCACGGCGAACGCAAAGCGCGGATCCGCTCCGCAGGCGATCGACGTAAGAAAACCGCCCCACGATATTCCGGTCACGCCGATTTTCGACGCATCGACCTCGGGGAGATTCCTCAGGAACGTATGCGAGCGGATGACGCACTCGATCGCGTGGTAGACCCACTGCTCCTCCGGCGGCAGAGCCTCCTCCTCATACCGTCCCCAGCCGTTTGGCCCGGACCACTCGTGCCGCGGGTGTTCAGCCGTGTGGTTCTTCTCTCCGGGGATGCCGCCGCAATTGTCCATCGCGATCGCGGCATATCCGCGGTCGTTCCACAGCTTCACCCATGTGTGGAAGGCCGTTCCGTATCCGCCGTGCACGAGCACGATGCCCGGCACCTTCTTCTCCGCCGTCGCGCCTTCGGGCAGAGAATAGTAGGCGAAGAAACGCGTGGGCTTGCCGTGCCACGGCACATTCTCGATCCACACGGCCTTAACGCCGTTCGTGGCCCGTTCCGGGATGTCCCAGCTCTGGACAGCGTCCGGAATCGGGAAGTCCACCGTCTTTGCGCCCGCCGAGAGCGCGACCGCCGCCGCGAACGCGCAAGCCGCCACCGTGATTTTCCTTCTCATTTCGCTGCTCCTTTCACTTTCGCCTCAAGACGCTTTTCCTCGTCCCAAAGGTCTGGCTGGTTGTAGTCCGCCTCCAGAGAGCGCCGGTAGGTAGCGAGCGCACATTCCCAATCTTCCGCCTCCTCGTAGAGCGCGGCGATCGAGCGATAGATGCCGAGATCGACGGGCTTTGCGCGAATGGCCTTTTCGTAAAGAGCAATCGCCTTGACTCTATCGCCCGACTCCTTCGCAGCCATAGCCTCGGCGACTAACCGCTCGTGGAGTTTGCCGCGTTCTTCCTGAGACAGGGCGGAATACGCCGTCTCGCGCGCACCCAGCGTCAGGCCGAAGACGCCGACTACGGCGCAGTTCTTCTCGCCGCGCAGAAACTCGACCGTCTTGACGACTTTCGCCGGATCCGGATTGACCCAGCTGGTCGAATAGACGTTCATCTTCGCGAACAACCCCGACTTGGCAGTCAAGGTTCGCAGCGCGGTGACGGTATCCGTCTCGCCGGAGAAATCAGGCATCTCCGAAACCCAGTCGAACAGATTTACGCCACCCGAAACGTCGATCTGCCGCGAGGCTCCGTCCGCATAGTTGACGCGCACGGTATAGTCGCGCTTGCCCTTCCCGACCCACGCGCCGGTCGAGAGCCAGTTGAGAGTGTCGAACTTGCGTCCGATTTCAACCGTTACATTGTCCTTGCCCGCCTTGCAGAACTCGCTCTTCAGCGTGAACGCGCAGGGACCCGCCATCTTCACATCATACGGCACCGAGCCTACCCAGCCGCGTTCGCCCGCGAAAATCTGAGGCAGGCACTGCTCGGGCCCCTGATCGTTCCACGAACCCTTGCCGTCGCTCCCCTTTTCGTCCGAAAGCGTGCGGTCGAGGTACTGCGAAAGATCGACCGGATCGTAGAAGAGGTTCTTCGGGATGAACGGACGCGAAAAGCCCTTCACCCTCGCGCCGGCGTTCCCGAGAACCGTCGCCCAGAGGCGCATCGCCTGCTGCGAAGCGTCCTTCGGCACGACGGACGGATCGAGTGTCGTGAATACAAAATTGCCACGACGGACGACGAACGCCGGATACGTCAGCACGCCCTTCTCCGCGACGAATTCCTCCGTCGCAAGTTCCGCGACAGCGGTTTTCTGGTCGGAGAATTTCCTGCGCCACATCATGTCCTGGTTGGTGAGTCCGTCGAGGATCGGGTCGATCGCGATACGCACCGCTCGTCCGCTCCACGACTTCGCGCCGACTGAACGCGTCGCCATTCCCGCCGCTTCACACGCGCCGAATACTAAGACATTCTTGCCGGACGATGCAAGGGCCTTGAGGTCGTCCTTGGAAAGCGGCGCCTTGCCGTCCACGAATATGGCGCTGTATTTGCCGATGTCTGCAATGCCGCCGAAATCCAGTTCCACTCCGCAGTTCTTCACCAGCGCATCGGCGACGGGAGGGCGCGTGTCCCCACGCGCCGTCAGGAACAACGCCCTGCCAGATGAGTTTGTGCTCTTGTAGGCGGCCATGTTCTCCAGAAGTTTCGCGGCGACTGGATTGACGTCCGGCTCCAGAACGAGCCGCGAATAAAGGAAGCAACCCTTCCCGTAAGGCACTTCGACAAGCGCGGAATAGACTAGCCCCGACGCGCCGCCGAATTCGAGAACAGTCTTCGCGTTGCCGCCCGAAGGCTTCGCAAACGCCCTGTCGCATGCGATCGATTTCGGATAGAAATACTTGAGGTCGTCCTTCTTGAACCCTTTCAGTATCGGATGGCGCGTTCTGTACGTGCGCAGGATCGCTGCGGACTGGTCGGATACGGACGGTATCTCCGGCAGCCACTCCGGGTAGTCGTCCCGCGCGAGGATGACGATGGTCTCGCCTGCCGCCGCGCGGTCGAGCAGCCGCTCGGAAAGGACGTCGTGCGCGACGAATACATTGGGGTAGCGGCGTCCGCCAGAAGCAGACTTTGCGGCGACCGCGATGTCGAGCGTCTTCTCGCACATCCCCCTCAGCCCAAAGACAAGCCGATATTCGCCTTGGCTCGGCGCCTTGAGGGAAATCTGCTTTCTGATAAACGCGGACGTGTCAACGTCTATCCGCTCATCCTTGGACGAAGCGACCGTCTTGCCGTCCGCATCCTCAAGCCGCCAGAACCATGTCACAGTCGCGGGACGCCACCTGTCGTAGAATATGTTGACGTCGTACTTGACTTCCGTCCCCTCGTAGAAGCGCGAATAGCGCTGGATGTTCACGACGTCGATTTCCGGCGAAACGCGCCATTCGGGGTCGATGTGGTACCAGCGCCACGGCGTCCAGAGCGAAACATCCGCATCACGGTGGGCGCGCACCGCCTCGACTTCCGTCTCGATGTGCCACTTGTCGCAGTATCTTGGATCGTTGAAAACCTCGTCGCCCGCGAGACGCGTCCATCCGAACGGCGGATTGAAGAAGAAGTCCCAGCACGTCTCGTTGATGAAGATCGGCTTCTCGCCCCACTTGGCCGGCGAATCGGCGTAGATGTTGCAGACCTTCAGTATCTGCCCGGAGGGAATCGCCTGACCTTGCACGAAAGGCTTGTCGATATCTCGCCAGTAGAACGAATACGGCATGTAGCACCCGGCCTTGCGCAAGGAGAGCAGCTCGACGGGATAGTGCGTCGAGATTATGTTGTTCTCGCCGCGCAGATCGAGGTCGCAGCCCGTTTCGGCGAAGTGGAACGGATCGAACGCGCGGATGTTCCTCAGCGCGGACTGGACGGGCCCCAGATTGCGGTCCTCGCTCTCGGCGTAGTATTCGTTCGTGATGTACCACGTCATGACGGACGGATGGTTGCGCAAGGTCGCGGCAAGGCAGCGGTCGTTGTATTCCTTCCACGCCCAGAATTCCTTGTTCGCGCTCTTTTCGGGAGAGGGATTCGCGATCGTCGCGAAGCCTACGGCGCAGGGGATTCCCGCCTCGTCGCAGAAATCAAGAAACTCCGACGAGTTGTAGACGTGCCGCAGAAACTTGATGCCTCGCAGCTTGCCTTCCCAGAGGATGTCGCAGTTGAACTGGCGCTTGCAGCGCCTGTCGAAGTCCCACCACCCCCACGTGCTGATGAACGCCCGCGCTTCACCCTTCACGCGGTGGCCGTTCCACATGAGCGCCATGCCGTCCGGCCAGAACTCGCGGAACGCGAAGCGCGTCAGCTTCTCGTCCACGACATTCCCCTTCGCATCGACAAGTTCCGTGACGAGCTTGAGAAGAGGAAAGTTGATGGGGCCCCAAAGCGGCGGATTCTCCCACTTGGATTCGTCCGCGAAGGAAAGAAGCTTCTCGTCTCCGCGCCAGACGGTGTTGCGCTCGGTGAAGCCATTTGGGTGCTCCGCCTTGACGCGGATCGTCTTTTCGCGGAACGACGTCACGACCGAAACGCGGCCGATCGCGTTTTCGCCGCGCGCCTCGAGCGCAAGTTCGGAAACCGCCGCGAGGCGTCCCGGCATTCCGCTGGGATACTTCTCTTCGTCCGCGCGCTTCGCGTCGATGACGAATTCGTTAGCTTCGCCCGGCTTGACGAACTGCGTGACGTCCGCCTCCATATCGCCCGCGAAATTGCCGTCCTCGCCGAACGTCGCCGCCTCCGCGCCGTTGACGTAAAGCTTCGCCACGCACGAAATCCTGAGCGCCTTGAAAAACACGCGCTTCCCGGCGAACGAGGCCGGGACGGCGAACGTGCCGCTGAACTTCTCCGCGCCGTCCTTCACCTCGGCGGGCATCACGGCCTTCTTGCCCGAAACGCGCGTCCACCCCTCGTTCATCCTGAGAAGCTCGCGGTGCGGCGACTTTGCGTCCGCAAGACGCGCGAAGACGCGATAGACCTTGCGGCCGGGTCCGTCCGTGAAGCCGACCGCCGCGCGGAATTGCCCCGAGCCGTTGTCCTCGTAGGGGACATCGAGTTTAAGCGTCCTTCCAAGCTCGACATCCCTGCGGTCCACCTCGGCGAGCGTCTTGCCATAGTAGTCCGTCACCTTCACGCGGAGCCGTCCTTTGACCG
>JAGCPM010000123.1 GCA_017965685.1 Kiritimatiellia bacterium
CACTGAAGGACGCGGAAAATCACTGGCGGGACTTCGTGCGACATTCTGCGAAAAATGCAGCGATTCTTGTTTTGTACGCTTTCCGCGAAATTCCGTGTCGGCTCGAAGAGCCGCTTCCGTGTCCGGGCGCGGCGGCAGGCCGCAGGCCGAATGCGGAGAATCGCGGCAGACTAGGCGAATGTCTCAAGTCCTGCCGAGATTAGACGCATTGAAGACCGCATCGCGGTTGCCGACGTGCACGGCTTCCGTGGTCCGCAAGCTCGTTCGCCCAGGCGAAATCCCCGTCAACAGCGAAATTGGGCGAGTTTTCAACATTTTCGCCGTGATTGCTTTCGCTTTGGGGAGTCTCGGAGTTTGGGAGTGACCTTTCCCGAGTGTCAGTGCAAGGTTTTGCGTTCAAGGGTGACGAGGGTCTCGAAGCGGGCGGTGCGAGGGAACATATCGAACCAGGCGATTTTCGCGATGTCGTAGTTCTTTGAAAGAATCCTGAGGTCGCGCACCATGGTGGCGACGTCGCAGGAAACGTAGAATATTCTCGCTGCCTTCGACCGCGAAAGATACTCGGCGGCAAACGATTCCATTCCGCCTCGCGGAGGATCGGCTATGACCGCCGTTGCCGGAGAAAGGCGCACCCTCGGCAGGGCCCGCCGCACTTCGTCCGCGATGAACCGCGCACCGGCGACGCCTTGCGAGGCGGCATTTTTCTTCGCGAATTCCACAGCCTGCCTTCCGCTCTCGATTCCAACAAGCCCCCTATAACCGGTCTTGGCGCAGGAAAGGCCGAAAACCCCGACTCCGCAATATAGATCTACCAGCCAATCGGAGGGCTTGAGCGTAAACTCGCCGGTGAGGGTCTTGACAAGAGCCTCGCCGACCTTGGGATTGACCTGGTAGAAGCCGTCCACAGGAACCTCGAACACCCTACCGCAGGTTACTTCCCTCATCGGAACGGAATCTTTCGACTTGCCGAAAAACCATCGCGCGCCGCTACGCTCCGACCAGCGGACAGTTACCGTCGGATTGGCCAAGACGCCGTTTCTGACCGAATCCGATCCGTTTGCGACGAGTGCGAGCATGTTGCGCCGTATTTCGGGCAGTTTTTCGTTGATGCCCTTCACGACAAGCGGGTCGCATTCGCCAATGTCAAAAATTTCGTGCGATTCTTCGTTGTGGTAGCCGAGGAGCCAATTTCCGCCTCGAGGATCTTTTGAGCCAAAATGATAGGTTGCCTTGTTGCGATAGTTGAGATCGTCGCCCTTTTCGATCAGGGCGACCGGACCCGACCACAATCTGGCGCGATCTAGGGCTTCGACGAGCTGGCTTTCCTTGGCGGCGAGTTCGCCTTTCCTCGAGAGGGACGCGTAGACCATGCCCGGAACGGTTCTTCCCGGTGCAATCCGTTCAGGCGAAGGATCGACCACCTCAACGAGTCTCGCCTTGACGAAGTTCTTCTTTTCCGCCACAATCTCGGCCTTCACGCTTTCGCCTGCGAAGGCTCCGGGAACGAAAACGATCCTGCCGTCGCCAAGGCGGCCAAGGCCGTCACCGCCATATACGTTCTTCGCGATGTAAACGGTAGTCGTCATTTCGCCCCCTTCAGCGCGATGCGCACTACAGACTCGACATCCTTTGCCTCCGGATTCGCCGACAGCGCGGCGCTCACCATCTTGTTCGCGGTCTCCTCGTTGAATCCGAGCGCGCCCAGGGCAAGAATAGCATCGCGCAAAACGGGAGAGGCGGCTCCCTTGCCGCCCTTCGATTGCGTGGCGGCGAGTGCTTCGATGGCGTTTACCTTGTCCTTGAGTTCTATGCAGATTTTTTCAGCGGTCTTCTTGCCTACGCCTTTGATGGAGGAGAGGCGCTTCGCGTTGCCGCTGGCGATGGCGAGGGAAATTTCGCCGATCGAACCTCCAGAAAGGATTGCGAGCGCAATCTTCGGGCCTACACCGCTCACGGCGGTCAGGCGCGAGAAGAGTTCCCTTTCGCCGGGAGTGTGGAAGCCGAAGAGGATTTCATCATCCTCGCGCACGCAGTGGTATGCGAGAAGCTTAACCTCCGCACCGGTCTTCGGCAGCGAATCGTAGGTCGAAAGCGGGATAAGCATCTCGTAACCGACGCCGGCCGCCTCCACGACGGCTCTTGTCGGTTCCTTCTCGGCGAGAATCCCCTTTATGTACACTATCATCCTTCAGTCCTCCGCCCTTCACGGGCTCGACAATGTTTTCCAATGCCCGTGTATTATATCAAATAACGCGAGAAAGCACAACCCCACATGGCTGAGGGGTGTCAGTGCGCAGGAGGTTTGGAGAAGAGGGAAAGATATTCGATGTTGCCCATCTCTCTGCCTCTTATCGGCGACACGTCCAGTCCGAGGAGGGCGAGTCCGAGATCCTTTTGCGCGAAAGCGACTATCGAATCACGAGCCTCGACGCGCAGCCTCTCGTCGCGGACAAGTCCGCCAGGCGCGTTGCCCTTGCCGACCTCGAACTGCGGCTTTATCAACGCGACTATCTTTCCGCCGGGTTTCAGCACATCGACAATCGGCGGCAGTATGAGCCTAAGGGAAATGAAAGAGACGTCTGTCACGGCGATATCGGGCTCCCATGGAAGGTCTTCCCTTTTCATGTAGCGGGCATTGTAGTTCTCGCGAACCCACACTCGCGAATCGGCGCGCAACTTGTACGCGAGCTGATTGGTGCCGACATCCACGGCCATGACCCTTTTCGCGCCATGCTGCAGAAGACAGTCGGTGAACCCGCCGGTGGAAGAGCCCACATCGAGCCCGGTAAGGCCCTCGACTTCAAGACCGAACTTCACAAATGCGCCTTCAAGCTTCTCGCCGCCCCTGGACACGAAACGGGGCGGCTTTTCGATCTCGATGGAGTTTTCGTCCGAGACTTTGCGCGAAGCCTTCGTCTCCACCTG